>CAYMTD010000259.1:0-4087 GCA_964393245.1 uncultured Syntrophaceae bacterium | reverse complement strand
GATCGGGTTACTTAGTCTCCACGATATTGGACATCGTTGAAAACAGTGGAATCAAAACAGCCATCCTTGATGTCTCATTTACCTGCCATATGCCGGACTGTTTGGAGATGCCCTATCAACCTGCCATCTTGGGTGCGACCAACGAAAGGGCAGGAAAACCGACCTACAGAATGGGAGGAAGGAGTTGTCTGGCGGGCGACTTCATGGGGGATTGGTCTTTTGATAGAGAATTAAAACCCGGTGATAGAATCATCTTCGATGACATGATACATTACACGACTGTTAAAACGACCATGTTCAATGGTGTCCGTCATCCTTGTATTGGAATTTGGAGTGAAGACCAGGGATTTAGACTCATTAAAGAATTCTTTTACGAGGATTATAAAAATCGATTATCTTGATGCTTCGGTGACGCCAAACGCTTGCTTTTAACCGAACATTCGCCTCATTCGATGTCATTCAAGCCATCCGTTTCAAAAAATCTTTCCTTTTGCAAAAAAATACTTGACAAAACAAAAAAGGCCGCTATACTTATCCAAGGTACAGTTTATTAAACTTATTTCTTTTTATACTTGATTACAAATTACTAAACATTTTTCTTTCTATACTGGATTACAGATTATTAAACAAATTTCTTCCTAAACTATTATCGCAAACCTTGTTCCCTGCCGAAGGGCGGCAGGCCGGCCTGTTCGGAAGCGGGCAACGCGAATGGGCTCGAACCCGTTAGGGGACGGAGAAGAACAGTGATTTTCAAAATGCCGACTCGATATTTCTTGGTTTCTGGGGCATCGGAGGGGTATACGCCTCTCAATGCATTTGACGGGGCGCTCCTCCAGGCCGGCATCGGGAACACCAACATCGTGAAGATGTCGAGCATCGTTCCACCTCATTGCAAACCGATCTCTCCCATCACGCTTCCCCCGGGGGCTCTGGTCCCAGCAGCCTATGCCTCTATCACCAGCGATACCCCTGGAGAAACGATCTCGGCTGGCATTGCCGTAGCCCTTCCAGAGGACGAGAATCAGAACGGCTTGATCATGGAATACTCGGCCAAAGGGCAGCGTGGGAAAATCGAGGAGATCGTCCGAAATATGGCCATGGAAGGAATGAAACTTCGTGGATGGGAAATCAGAGATTTGAAGTCGATTGCCATAGAACATAAAATTCAGAAAATTGGGGCTGCGTTGGCTGCTGTCGTCCTTTGGGATTCATCCATTTGGCAGGGGAGTTCAACCCTGAAGTCCCGGGTATCTAACTTTGATGTGTGGACTTAGAGTCCCGCCCTGATCGACCTGCGAGTATCGAAAACCATGAAGCTCCCGTTTATGGAGCAGACCTTTGTCTCCTGCAAAGCCTCCTTTGAAAAGGCCAGAACGGTGATTGTGGGATGTCCGTTCGACGCTGGAGCTTCCTTTCGACCGGGGGCACGTTTTGGGCCTTCTGCCCTAAGAAAAGCGTCATGGGGAATCGAAACCTATAGCCCTTACTTCCGACGAGACCTGACCGAGCTTCCGATCCATGATTGCGGAGACCTTGAGCTCCCTCTTGGAGAGAAGAAGATCGCATTTAATCTTATTCGGAAGGCAGTTCGTAAAATCCTTTCGGAGCATAAATTCCCCGTACTCCTCGGAGGAGATCATCTGATCACCCTTCCAGTCTTGGAAGAGGTCGTAAGGGTCTACCCTGGCCTTCGACTCCTTCAACTCGATGCCCATACAGACTTAAGGGAAGATTATCTGGGCGAGACCGTCTCTCACAGTACGGTGATGAAGAGGGCCTCAGAGCGGCTGGGTAGGGGAAGGCTCTACCAACTCGGCGTGAGGTCAGGGACAAAAGAGGAGTTCGCTCAGGCTATCAAGATGCGATCCATTGTGTCTCCGGATCAGAAGTCCATCCGATCACTGATCCGAACCCTTGGAAACAAACCCGTCTACCTCACTCTTGATCTCGATCTGTTTGACCCCAGCCTTCTGCCAGGAGTGGGAACGCCGGAGCCTGGAGGCTTGGGCTTTGAGCAATTCATTAAGCTCCTGAAAGCACTGAGCTCGTTGCGAGTGATTGGCTTCGACATCGTCGAGCTAACCCCTGATTACGACCCGACGCAGATTTCCTCTGTCACCGCTTCGGTCATTCTAAGAGAAATGATTCTGGCCCACTGCTTTAAAGCAAAATAGAACATATTATTGACAGAACCTCCTCCTAAGGTCACTCCACCATTAAAGATCAAAGTAGAATATAGATTTGGACTGGAAATGGGTCAGCTTCCGGGGTTGGGTAAAGAGATCGAAGATCGAATGTTTCGGTTATGCCGTATTCAATCAAAAGTTGAGTTCGTTCCCCCGGAGGCCGTCGGAAGGGGGACTAAGAAAACACCCATGCTTGAAGAAAAATATCACGTAAATTGGGCGGTTCTTTTAAGAATGACCTGCAAATTACCTGTAGCCGCAGGCTTTAGCCTGCGTAAAGAAATCACCCCTTGGGTGAAAATGGCAAAGAAGCAAAACACCTCGCAACCTAAAGGTTGCGGAAACATTTCAACATAGAAATCGCTCAATTTAGGTATAAGTAAGACGCCCTTGGTCAAGCCTTTTGATTGCTTAGGGGATGAGGAATATTAGAATATGTTAGATCGGTTATACTGGATGGGTAGCTTCACTTCGGTTTTGAGCAGCTCGGCGGCATGAAGAGGCCAGTAAGGGTCCCACAGGGCAGTGCGGCAGCTGGCAATAATCTCTTCGGCGAAGGCAGGCTCACTGATCAGACCTATTGCAGCGCTCCTAGATCAGCTCCGTGCGGTTATTTTGCGCAGCCCGACTGGCTCAAAAAGTCTTGCTCTATACTCTGGTTTATGATCATCCAGGGGGTACCTCCAGGATCTCAACGGCTTGACGTCTGACGACACCCTTGAAAGGAGGGAAGTTTGCCATGTCAGCACGCGCCCGCTCTCGCTCAGAAGAGACAATGGCCGTCCGGAGGTCTTCGAGTGTGTCGAATGTAAAACGGGCAATCATGAAGATGTCGCCGCCGTTTACGCCACGCTCCACTTCCACCCGACGGATTTTCGGAAAGGTCCAAACGATGGGAAGATGATGCTCGATATAATATCGTAAGAAGTCCTCAGAATTGTCAGGTCTTCCTTCATAAATTACCAAGTAGGCGTACTTCATGGACTCAGCTCCTTTCTTCTTTTTAGCTCCATCTGCTGATGCGGACTTTCATTGATGTCAGAGGCCAAATTCAGGGCGTTTGACCTTCTTGGCCACCTTCATCGGTCCAGGTAATCCTCAAGTTTGACATCTCCCCAGGCAATCGGCCAAGCCCGCTCGTAATTCTTCCGTTCAGCTGCCCGGTATGGCACTGGTTTGGTTGCGTCAATGCCCCACTTGCCAACCAGTGAAGGCAGGCGGGTGTTCGCAGTATGGGGAAACGCTTCATTGACAGGAGTAGCGCTGGGATCGAAGGGCCAGATCCGTGCATTCCGGATGATATGGACATGCTTGCTGGGATCGACGCGAGTAGCCAGAGCGTACTGGACGTCTCGATAATCGTAGATGTTGATGTCTGGATCTACAGCAATAGCCATCTTCATATTGGCCCATGGACCTCCCAAACAGGCAAGCAAGGCATCTGTGACTTGACCGTCCATGAGTGGCTCAACCTGAATGATCACAAGCTGTGCCGCTCCACCGTTTGGAAAGTAAACATCGTGTACGGTGAGGCCCATGGACTGTATACGTTCCATAAGGATAGCCTCATGAAAGAGACGGGGCATCTCCTGATGGTCAGTGAAGGGCGTCGTCTGATGGTGGCGATAAATGGGGTCTTTACGCATGGTGATCGCTGTCACTTCAAAGACCGGCATATCCTGGGTCCATGGGCAGAAGAGCATGTTCGGTCCAGGATTGGGACCATCCTGAGCGGTTCGCGTCAGGCTGACATAGCCCTCGATCACAATTGATGCATCTGCCGGGACGATAAGGTCGATGGTCTTGCAGCGCGTGACCCGGCCTGGTTGGCCAGTAATCGCCTCAAAAAGCTCCAGTTCCCACCAGCCTTCATGGGGGTAAGAATAACACGCAGCCAG
>CAYMTD010000258.1:0-4117 GCA_964393245.1 uncultured Syntrophaceae bacterium | reverse complement strand
TGAGGAGATCAAAGAGGGTCATCTTGTCTTCGTAATCGACAAAGAGTTTTGCCTTCCCTTTGATCTGGCGGGGATCAATCTGTCCCGAGAGCTCGGATTTGTAGAAGGTGGCCCTCAGATGGCAGGCTCCCCGATCCGAGGTAGCATACGCAAGCCCCATCCCCTTCAATACTCGGGGGTCAAAACCGGCAGGTTCAAGCCCTTTTACGTGGATGGCGTTTTCCTCCATTCCCCAGGTCTCCGCCGCAGATCGAACCCCCTCCGATAAGATTCTACCCAGGCCCTTTCGGTAAGCAATCTTGCTTAAAAGCTCAGCAATTCCATCAACGTCTCCGTAAGAAAGTCTCTCTTTTATTTTTCCTCTCTCTGAAGCCTCGATGGCAAAGGCAACCAGGTTTCCTGCTGTAATCGTATCCATGCCCAGACGGTCGCAGAGGTCGTTGAGATAGATGATGTCTTCAATCGATTTGACCATGCAGAGCCCTCCAAAGGCATAGATCGTTTCATATTCAGGGCCCATGATCCGAAGGCCACGATGCCTTCCCTGTTTGACTTTGGAGATTTTTCCACAGGCCATGAAACAATGGGGACAGGCGATCGGGCTGACCTCACAGCGCTCCAGGAGGCTTTCTGCGCTGATGCTTTCCCAGCCGTTCAGTTTTCCCTGGGACCAGTACCGGGTGGGAAAGGCTCCGATGGTGTTCATGATGGAGACGAGCATGGGCGTTCCATATTTCTTATAGTTGGCAACGATGGCGTGATTTTCGACTCGTTCCTTAAACTCTTGGGCCAATCTTTTCAAAGAGGGTGGATCCGCAAGGTTTCGCCGCTTCTTTCCATAAAAGGCGATCCCTTTCAATTTTTTCGATCCCATGACGGCGCCGATCCCCGCTCTTCCAAGCGAACGCCAGTGCTCGCTCTCGATCACTGCAAACCTAACCAGGTTCTCTCCGGCCGGACCGATGACCATCGCTCCGGCTCCTCGGTCTCCGACCTCTTTCAGAATCTTCTCTTCTGCTTCATACGTCTCCTTTCCCCAGAGTTCGGAGGCGTTATGAAAGCGGACGCCTTCATCACTGATCTCAAGAAAGATGGGACGATTCGACCTCCCTTGAATGATGATCGCGTCATATCCCGTGCGGCTCATTGAGAGGGTGATTTTTCCACCCGAATAGGATTCAGAATAGATTCCCGTCTGCGGAGATTTGGTGAAGACGGCGTAGCGGCTGGATCCGTAAAAGGGGGTGTCTGCCAGCGGACCCAAGGTCAAGACGAGTCGATTCTTAGGTGAAAAGGGATTGACATGGGGTGGATTCTCTTTGAGAAGGAGATAGGAGCCTAAACCTTTTCCTCCCAAGTAAGACCGTAGGATTGAATCAGCGATGGATTCAACTGAAACCTTTTCTCGGCTGAGATCAATTCGGAGAAGCTGATTAAAAAACCCTTTCATTAAATGTATATTAAAAGAAATTACACGGGTAAATCAAGGATTTACCTGGGTCCCCCTTTCCGCTTTGTATTTACAAGGATAACTCTGTAAAAAGCCCATTTTCTTCATCGTTATTTGTTTTCTCTTTTTGGGAAATGGGTTGGAACTTTTGGGTAAAGTTCTTCCCTTTCGTGGTTTCATTGGTCGTCTGAAGAATTCGAGAAAATTTTACTGGAATTGTTTCAATTGATCGTCATATTGCGTCAATTGAATCGAATAAACCTGTGGGTACTTTTTGGTATCGGTTTTGCTTATTCAAAGGAGCATGGAATTCGTAATCCTTTGTAAGAGCGCAAACCAGTTTATCGCAGGATTGGATTTGATTACCGGTCTATACGTATTGACCCTTGCCGGAATGGTGTCCGTCCTCTATATAAAGCGGTGGCTGAACAATTGAGATAGAACGCAGGGCGCCATTTTAGGAAAGCGTCCTCCTTTTCTGTCTCTATCTTTCTTCCGTACCCCTCGCGCGTAATCATTGACCTCAGAAGATCTAAGGGAAATGGAGCCAGTAAATCCTTCCTTGTTCGACAAGAACTTTTTTGTTATTTTAGGACACAAAATCTTACGAGGAGGTCTGTTATGGCGAAAAGGGTGACAGATTATAGCGATCACATTGATGGGACGATAAAAGCTTTTGGTGAGGACAGCGTGCTTCTTGCCAGTTGTGGAAAAGAAGGTTCTCCCAATGTCATGGCCATTGGATGGGGAACAATCGGGATCATCTGGCGAAGGCCGATCTTCGTGGTACTCGTGCGTCCTTCCCGTTACACGCACAAGCTGATCGAGGAGACCGGAGAATTCACAGTCAACATCGTGCCGCCTCAGTTGAAGGACGTCGTCCAGTATTGTGGCACGGTTTCGGGTCGAGACCATGACAAATTCAAAGAAAGAAAACTAACGGCCATTCCTTCCGAAAAGGTAAAGACGCCTATCATCAAGGAATGTATCCTCCATTTTGAATGCCGGGTCGTTAATAAGAATGATCTGGTTCCTTCGGAGCTGGAAAAGTCCATTGTTAGCAACCTGTATCCTAAGGGTGATTTTCACCGTGTCTATTTTGGCGAAATCCTCGCTTGCCAACATGAAGTTTAATTGTTAACCTCTCGATGGAGTTACCGATCAGCAATTGATCTGGCAAGGTCCAGGAACTCAGATCTTCTCTTACGATTTAACGCTCCCATTTTCCTTTGCCCCTGCCCCCACCTGGCTTATATTCCCCCTTCTCCATCTCGTGCCGTTCTTTTTCTTCATGTTCTGCTCGCCATCCTTCCCGGCACTCTCTGTTTTTTCTCAGTATCGTCTCCGTTCCCACCCTGACCAGTTCAGTTAAACTTTCCTTTGGATGATTATCCTCCTTTTTTTTCGTAGATTTTAAGGCTGGGGTCTGGCGCAAGCCTAAACCCTCCCTTTGGACGGGTAAGACTGCAGATGAGGCAATGAACTATTATTTTGAATTTATATTTGTGATAATTTAGAATAGGAACGTTGAGTGGTGACTCATATAGCCTATTGATCTACGATTAATCGTCGGTTCAGCGATGCAGCCGGATGAGGAGGAGAGAGTTGAGCCAGTTTTTTCGCCTCCCCATTGCCAAGAAATTGTTCCTTGGCTTCCTATCCATCGGGATCTTGATCATCCTCGTTGCCTTCATCACCCTCTCAAGCCTTCAGCGGCTGAATGAAATCAACCGAGGAGTGATCGAGCGTGATGTCCGTTTGATCGAAATTACTGACAAAATGATTGAGGCCTTGCTGGCTCAGGAACTCTACGGGCGTCGCTCCTTTATCCTTAAGAGCTCGGAGATGGAAGCCCTTTTTTGCTGGTTTTCGGTCCTGAGGGAAGTCGGAAAATTGCAAACCAGCATGGAAAGAATGCAGAAGGCGAATAAGAACCTCCGCGATGAGGTTGCTGGTCTCAAGGAGACCATCGAGAGACTGAAGAGTCTTGACCGCCAGATCGAACGGAGAAGAAGCCTCAGCAAATAAATTCCTGGGAGGATGCAGTTTCCCGCCGGCCCTAAAATTTCTATCCATTGAAATGGATGAGAAGCAAAACCTTTCTGTCGATTATCAATTGAAATCTTCCTATCTAAATCTGTCTGCTGTTGATTGCAAGATAGTCTTCCCCTATTTAGTTCTGTTTCGATTCCAACATCATCGATTTATACGATTTTACTAATATTTACAGCCTATTACAGAAGAATTTCCTCCTTGAATAAATCCTTGACAAATCTTTGAAATCTCTGTATTCAATCATCTACGCCATAACGATGCATTGGTACTTCCTGCCCATTTTTCATCCTATCTATCTACTGAGGCAGGCCGGGGGAGGGGAAAGCAGTTTAGAGTTTTTCTAACGCTCTGACAACCCTTGCGAGGGGGACAAGTGAGAAGAACTTTTGCCGTCCTTTTAATCCTGCTGCTTTTACTTTTTCTCCTACCCTTTCTCACAAATGCCTCCGGGCCTGGTCTTGAAAAAAGCCTTCAAAATAATCTTGAAAAGAGTAGAGCGATTATTAAGAAGGCACAAGGAAGACTGAAGGAGGGTTACCCGGTCACCGCTGAGATCAATGAGTTAAAGGCATTGTATGAAGAGATCAAGGCCTCTCACCTTCTGCTTGAGGA
>CAYMTD010000257.1:0-4122 GCA_964393245.1 uncultured Syntrophaceae bacterium | reverse complement strand
ATTGATGGCCGTCGAATTCCAGCCCCCGAATCGCCACGAAGAGAAAACCCTCCTCCACTCTCTTGGAATGGTAGGCTATTCCCTTGATCTCCTGAAGAGGATCTCCGGACAATTTCTTGATCTCAATTCCTTCCAACAGTCGCCTCAATTCCATGGCTGCATGAAGTCCATCCCCTTCTCATAACCTGTCTCGCGACAGACGGCACAAGGGGCGAGGATCACAGCGTTGACTGAAATTTCAGATAACAGATGTCCCCCTTCTCAATCACCGTTCCCGGCCGCGGAGTCTGCTCGACCACCCTTCCGTTTCCCGAGAGCTTGATAATCAATCCCTTTCCCTCGATGCGGCTCAGTGCCTTGCGCATCGGTAATCCAGTGAGGTCGGGCATCACGGCCTTCTCGGCCCCTTTTCCCACTCTTACCCCTTCGATCGTGGGCTCTCCCCAAGAGGCTTCTGTGTTCGAATAAAGATCGGACGTGTTCCTCACCATCAGCGTTCCCTTTGGATGTACGTTGAGATAGGGAAGCACCTTTTCCATGATCGCTTTAAAAACGGGAGCCGCCACCCCGCCACCCGTATTCGATCCTTGAGGCTCATCAATGATTACCAAGAGGACGATCCTTGGATCCTCCGGGGGCACAAACCCCATAAATCCAGCGTGAGTACGATCCTCAGAATATTGTTTAAAGAGGGGCTCTAACTTCTGCGCGGTTCCTGTCTTTCCAGCCACTTCATATCCCGCGGGCACAGCTCCTTCCCCCGTTCCACCCTTCTCGGTCGTCGCCTTGAGCAGACCGACCACCTTCTTGGCGGTCTCCTCCGAGATCACTCTCCTGATCTTTTCCGGTTGGAAGGATTCGACCACCTCATCCTTCTCATTGGTAATTTTCTCAACCAGGGTGGGCTTCATCAGGACACCCCCATTGGCAATGGCGGAGAGGGCCGTCACAAGCTGAATCCCCGTAACCGAAATCCCCTGGCCAAATGAGATCGTGTCCAGAACCACCGGAGGCCAATATCTCGGATGGTGGACAATCCCCTTCCCTTCCCCGGGAAGGCCCACTCGCGTCTTCTCTCCGAACCCGAAGGCGCAGAGGTAGCGATAGAGACGCTCCTTTCCCATCTTTTCGGCTACCTTCGAAACCCCAATGTTACTCGAAAACTTCATGATCTGCTGAAACGTCAGCCAGCCATGCTTCGTCTGATCATGGATGGTTCGGTCATAAACTTTATACGAGCCATTCTCACAATAGAACGAATCCGAAGGGCGGACGATCTTCTCTTCCAATGCCGCAGCCGCAACGAAGGGTTTAAGAAGCGAACCAGGCTCAAAGCTATCGGAGATCGCTCGATTTCTCCAGCTCCTCGATCGGTACTGGTAGAATTGGTTTGGGTTGAAAATGGGGTTCGAAGCCATGGCCAGAATTCTACCGCTATAAGGCTCCATGGCGATGGCCATTCCCCCTTTGGCTGCCCACTTCTGAACTGCCCGATTCAGTTCTCCCTCGACCACGTGTTGAAGATGCTTGTCCAGGGTCAGAAAGATGTTCTGGTAATGGTCCTCCTTTTTCGGAACCCCATCCCCCATCACCAGTTCACGACCCAGCGCATCTCTTGACAGGGTCCAGACATGATGATTTCCATTAAGCATCGCATCGTACTGAAATTCCACCCCCTCCAGACCTTTCGAATCAAGTCCAACAAAACCGACCACATGGGCTGCCAGCGGACCGTTCGGATAGAACCTGCGGTTTTCCTTCAGCATGTGAATCCCGGGAAGGCGGAGCGCTTTGACGCCATCGGTTTCGGTCGGAGAGATTTTTCTCTGGATCCATTCGAATGACTTACGACTCTTCAGTTTTTGTCTTAGCTCCTCACGATCGATCTGGAGGAGGGCAGCCAGGGCCCTGGCTGTCCTTTCCGCATCGACCACCTTCTTGGAATCGGCATAAATGGAATCGACCTCAATGCTGACGGCAAGTTCATTGCCCTTTCGATCATAAATCACGCCTCGCTTTGGAACGAGAGGAATCTGAATATGGTGCTGTCGGGCGGCCAGTTTATAGAGTTGCTCCTTCTTCAGGACCTGGAGCTGAAACATTCTTCCGACGATGAAGGCAAATCCAAGAAAGAGAAAACACGCAACGAAGAGGATCCTGACTTTAAACCAATTGAACGATTTCGTCTTCATCGAATCACGATCACCTGCTCGGGCTTGGGTTTGACCATTCTCAATTCCTCTACGGCCACTTTCTCAATCCTGGCGTAAGATTTGAGCGTGGCAATCTCCAAGCGCAATTTTTTATTCTCTTCCCGCAGGGCCCTCTCTACCTTCAGGGCGTTCGAAATCTCGTATCCGAGCTGGATCACCTGAATCCTCGACCACACATAAAAGAGAGAGCCTCCGATGAGAAAGAAGAGGAGGAGCGTAAGAAGCAGGAGGACGTTCGACTTGATACCGGCGCGCTTCTTCCTGATCATTGAACCTCGATCCGTCCAGAGGATTCGATCTCCGTTCTTTTCCATGGCCTTGGCCATCTTTATCCCCTCAGACCCTCTCCGCACATCTCAATTTTGCGCTGCGGGATCGCGGATTCCGCCTCCGTTCCTCCTCCGAGGGTGTGATCGGTTTTTTCGTCATCTCCCGCATCACCCCATCCTTGTCCAATCTTCGAAAGGTCTCTTTGACCATCCGGTCTTCGAGGGAATGGAAAGAGACGACGCATATCCTTCCCCCCCTCCTCAAGAATTTCCATCCCATCTCCAAAATCTTTCTCAAATTTTCGAGCTCCTGATTCACGCGGATGCGGAGGGCTTGAAACGCTCGGGTGGCTGGATCAATCTTCCGGGAATGAAACCGCCCGGGAATGGCGCGGTGGACGATCTGTCTCAATTGCTGGGTTGTTTCAACAGGCTTTTTCTCTCTTTCAATCACCACGGCCTTTGCAATTCGCTTCGCCCATCTCTCCTCCCCAAAATTCCGGAGAGTTGATTCCAATTCTTGATAGGATAGCTCGTTGACCAGATCAGCCGCTGTCCGGTCGATGCGTTGATCCATCCTCATATCCAGCGGACCCTCCCCTTTTAGACTGAATCCTCTCTCCTTTTTCTCTAATTGAAGAGACGACAGACCTAAATCCAATAAGATCCCATCCACCTCTCCAATTCCTAACGTCTTTAATAATTCAGGCAGATGGATAAAATTTTCGCGAAATATCTTTACCCGTTCGCCAAATGGCATCAATACCTTTTTCGCTTCGACGATGGCGTCTTCATCCCAATCCATCCCAATGACGATCCCATCCGGTGAACTTCTTTTTAGAATCTCCAGGGCATGTCCACCCCCCCCAAGGGTTGCATCGATATAGGTTTTGTGACGCCCACATGCTAAGAGATCCATCACCTCTTCAACCAGAACAGGAATGTGTCCAAATCCCATCGACCTCTATCTTGACCCATTCGACTGCCCCCAGGCTCTCCTCTTTAGAGCAGGAATAAAAGCGCGCTCAGGGTCAACCCCTGCCTGCGGCAGGCAGGCTGAGCAAGCCGAAGGGTTGCTTTCCTAAAAACCGAAATTGGTCAGGGTATCGGTGACCCGATCAAAACTCTCCTGAGACTTACGAAACTCCTCCTCCCAGCGTTCCTTGTTCCATATCTCAATCTTCTTTCCACTGCCCACCAATACAATATCCTTTTGAAGATTGGCATAATCCCTTAATGACTGGGGGATGAGAAGCCTCCCCTGTCTATCGATCGCACAATCAATGCCGCTCGAATAAAAAAATCTGAAGAATACTCTGGCATCCTTGCTCAGTGTAGGAAGGTTCTTTACCTTTTCCTCGATCAAAGACCATTCTTGGTGAGGGAAGGCGACCAGACAATGGTCGTAGTTGGTGATGACTAAACGATCGTCATATTGTTGACTGAGGATCTCTCTGAACTTAGGAGGAATGCTGATCCGGCCTTTGCCGTCTATGGTATACTCATACCTACCCCTGAACATTGTTTCATCCCCCTTCTTTGGCTTGCCATACCACCTCTCCCCACTTTTTACCACTTAGCGACCAAAGTATACCGAATAATTCCCCTTTGTCAAGTAAAATTTTATGCTTAATCCAATT
>CAYMTD010000256.1:1766-4125 GCA_964393245.1 uncultured Syntrophaceae bacterium | reverse complement strand
TCTCCCCTTCCCCATCGAATCAGCCCAAATTGACTTCCATATTCTCGGGGAATCCAGCGAAAAAGAGTCAAAGAAACTGGATATGGTCGCAGTCGCCTGCCCCAAACACGTTATCGATCGGTTTCTTGCCATCGCTGAAGGTGCTGGTTTGAAACCCATCCATCTCACTGTGGGGCCTTTTGCTGTCTGGAACCTTATATTGAACGTCGATCCTTTTGAAAAAGACGAAGTGATCGGCCTAATCGACCTCGGTGCAGAGAAAACAGGCATCTACCTCTTTCAGGACGGAATCCTTCAACTGAGCCGGGAGGTCACCCCTGGGGGAACGGACCTGACCCGGGCCATCATGGAAGGACTGGAGTCCGATGAAGAACATCAACTTCTTTATGATCGAGCCGAAAAGATCAAACATGAAATGGGAATCCCTTCAAAGGCTTTCTATGAAAAGAACGGGGATCCATCAAGGAACGGTTCCAAGATTCCATTCCTCGTGAGACCCGTCCTGGAAAGGTTGATGGCAGAGATTACTCGATCTCTTGACTATTACCGGACTCAATCTCATCTGGAGCGAATTGACCGCCTTCTTCTAACTGGCGGCGGGGCGAATATAAAGAATATCGTCACCTATCTGTCGGAAACGTTACGATTACCGGTCGAACGGTTTAATCCTTTCGACAACATACTTTCTGATGCGAAAAAGATTGATGTACAGTTGCTCGAGCAGAAGGGACCGGTTTTTGCGACTGCTTTTGGTGCCGCCCTTCCTCAGCGAAAACAGATTGAGTTTCTTCCTGCCAAAGAGCCCTATTGGTCCAAGGCCAGAATGGAGAGATGGATTCCGAGGCTGGCGGCTCTGGCCACCTTTCTTGCATTTACGTGGATCATCTGGGACTTGAGTGCCCAGGTCTCGAGGCTTAGGAAAGAGCGTGACGAAAAGATGGCAAAGGTGAGAACCCTTGAAATGCTTCAGTCAAGACTGACGCTCTTAAAGGAAAAAGAGAATAAGATCAAGGCAGACCTCGCACGCTTTCCATCATCAGCCACTGCCCCGGTTCCTTTCCGAAAGGCATTGACAGGGGTAGGCCAGATCGTACCGGATAATATGACGGTCACCCTTCTTTCAATTCAACCGGGCAGAACACCCCCGGATCGAAGTACCCCCAAAGAAGAATCCCCGGAGAACGGGACCTATGAATTGCAGATGAAAGGAATCGCTTTTGGCAGCGATTATCACTGCCTTACGGCACTGGCGCGAATCATTGAGGGGCTCGAGAAGTCGTCCCTCTTCAGGAATGCCAAATTGGTCTCAGCCGAGGAGAACAAATCCTATAATCAGCCGGGCGTCGGGTTCGAGATTATCTGCGACATGGAACACGAAAGTAATTCCACCTCTCCTCCCCTTGATCCCCCCACCCTCCCTTCCCTAAAGGGAAGAGAAGGGAAGATTACGAAAGGGGGGCGGGGGGTATTGGAGGGAGAGAAGAGATAACCCATGGTGCTCAAGAAAAGGGAAAAGATATTGATCTTTTTCGTCATCCTTGCCGTCGCCATCTGGGCCTTCGATCAATTCTATTATACCCCTCAGAAGAGAAAGATCACCACTCTGATGGAGGAGGTCAGGTCGGCCGATCTAAAATTGAAAGAGTCTGCCCTGTTTGCTCAAGGGGTGGAAACGGTTGAGGCAGAGGTTACACGACTGGAAAAAGAACTCGAGAGGCTAAGCGGTAAGATGCTCCGGGGAGAGGAATTCAGAGCCTTCTTAAAGCATCTCGGCAGCGAAAGCGACCGGCTCCAGATGAAGATGATCTCCATGACCACTCAGGAAGAGAGGCCCTCCTCTCCAGAGGAAAAGAAAAGCCCTTCTGCTTTTCAGTACCGGAGGGTCGCCATTCAGATGGTACTTCATTCAAGGTTCAATGCCCTCACGACCTATTTGAAGGAAATTGAAGAACTTCCCTTCCTGGTGACAGTGGATCATCTTCAGGTCGAGAGAATGGGAGAACGAACTTCGCTTTTGAAAGTGACCATGGGGCTCAGTGTCTTTGTGGTTTTGTAATCCCCTCCGCTGCAAAGGGGGAAGGAGCACTTAGCACTACCTCTAAAAATGTCATTCCTGCGAAAGCAGGAATCCAGGTTAAAAAAACTGGATTCCGGATCAAGTCCGGAATGACAAAAGATTTGAGGTCCTTTTGAGAGATGGGTAGGGAAAGATTCGTGAAGCGATATTTAGTTATAATGGCAGTTCTCATTCTAATGCTACTTGTTTGCTATAACTCTGCCTTTTCTCAGGCAGAAAAGGAGGAGACGCTCCGAATCGGTGAAGAGAGCCTATCCCGCAAGAAGCCGGCGGGGACACCGG
>CAYMTD010000256.1:0-1666 GCA_964393245.1 uncultured Syntrophaceae bacterium | reverse complement strand
ACGCTCCGAATCGGTGAAGAGAGCCTATCCCGCAAGAAGCCGGCGGGGACACCGGTGCGAAATCCATTCCTTCTCCCACCGGGGGTCTATTTTCTTTCGAGGGAAGGAGGGGCACCTGTCCGCAAAGAGAAGGCTCCAGAGCCTGAGGCCAAAATCGAAAAGATAGAAACCCCTTCTTTCAAGGTCCGGGCGATTCTGATCAGCGACCAGATTCGGTTAGCAACGATCGGTCCTCATATCGTGACTGTTGGAGACAAACTGAATGGTGAAACGATCCTGGAGATTGAGAATGACAGAGTGATTTTGGGTAGAGGAGACAAAAAGAGGACTCTCCATCTGCATCAGAGTCATCTCAAATTAACGGTAGAGGAAAAGTAATGAAGATAACTTTTGACAATACTGAGGCAATAATAAGGAGAATGGCAGTGAAAACAAGACTTTTGATGATTTTCTTTCTTAGTCTATTATTGGCAATCAGTTGCGCATCGCCTCCTAAAAAAGAACAACCCAGGCCATCCCCTCCATTGAAGGAGGCCACCCCGCCTCGGCCCGCTCCCGAGGTGACACTCAAGGAATTGGTGCTTCCTCAAAAGGAAGAGGCGAAAAAAGTCCCGGAAAAGCTCTTCTCTTTCTTTGCAAGGGATGCGAGCATCCAGGATGTTCTTTTATCTTTTTCCAGAGAGAGCGAACTCAACATCATCATCGATCCGGAATTGAGCGGGAAGGTGACGATCGACCTCAAGCGAGTAACCCTGAGCGAGGCTCTGGAAGCCATCCTTTCTCCACTGGGCTGGACCTATCAACTGGACGGTCGCTTCATCCGAATTTCGAGACCCCAAATGGAAACGCGCCTCTTCACCCTTAATTACATCTCCACCAAACGAACCGGCAGGCGAGAGATTTACGCCAGCTCCGGGGGCGGGTTGCAGGGGGCAGCGATTCTTGGCCAGCAGGCCGTCGTGAGCGGCGGTGGTGGAAGGACCGGATTCAGTGATCTCACGAGCATTGATGAGATGGATCTGTGGACAGAGATCCAGAAGGGATTAGAGAGCATCATGTTTGGCTCCGCTTCCGAGAAAGAAAAGGGAGGGGCTTCCGAAAAAGAGATAATAACGAGAGCGGATGGGAGAGGGAAAAAATTGATCATCAATAAATCAACAGGGGTAATCTGGGTAACCGACTACCCGACGAATCTAAATAAAGTCGCCTCCTATCTTGAGACGGTTGAAGGGAGCTCTCAGAGGCAGGTGACAATACAGGCGAAGATCATGGAAGTCATCCTTTCCGATGAGTACAAGGCCGGGATCAACTGGAAGGTGATCGAAGGCCTTCCCCGGTCGGTTAACCTGTCCTGGGGCTTAACAGACAGGACAGGGACGACGGGATTTCTCGGAGGTTCGTCCGCATCGACCTCGGGCACGATATCAACTCCCGGGGTCTTCAAGATCAAACCGTTTGGAGGCACATTGGCCATCGGGGCCCTCGGAACGGAGGTGGCTCTTTCTGATATCATTCAGGCAATTTCACAGCAAGGGGATGTCAAGATCCTCTCCAGCCCGACGGTCTCGACACTCAACAATCAGAAGGCGATTATTCGAGTGGGGGATCAGGATGTCTTCTTCATCACCGGCGCAGTTGCAACCCAGAACACCGTGACCCAGACCAT
>CAYMTD010000255.1:0-4132 GCA_964393245.1 uncultured Syntrophaceae bacterium | reverse complement strand
CCCTATTTTCCTGCCATGGGCAGGAAAATCCGAAAGGTACTTCCCCTTCCTTCTTCACTCTCCACTTCAATCCTTCCCTGGTGGGCCTCGATTATCATCTTGCTCTGGAAGAGGCCGATTCCCATTCCCTGCTTTTTTGTGGTTTTGAAAGGTCGAAAGAGGGATTTTTCGATAAACTCTTTGGTCATGCCGCACCCGTTATCTCCCACGGATACGATCGCCCAGCCATCACTTTTCTCGGTGGCTACGCGGATCTCCCCTCCATTTCCTAACGCCTCGTTGGCATTCGGGATGAGGTTCATCAAAACCTTTTGAAACTGTTCGGGATCGATCATGAGCCTGGGTACGGGTTGAAGGTCTTTGGAGATTAAAACTGTAGCACTTCCGTTCAGGTAAGAGAGTGATGACGCAACCAATTCATTAAGATCTGTCTCAACTTTTTTCAGCTCTATTTTCTGACTCAGCATCGAGAGGTGACCGCACAGGCTGTTCACCTTGTTCACGCTTTGCTGGACGATTTTCAATGCATCGCTCCGAAATTCAGGATTATCGAAATGAATCGGAAGGTTCTCCATGGTCAAGGAGAGCGAAGACGCAAGGTTCTTGAGATCGTGCATCAGAAAAGCGGCCATCGTTTGAAGAGCTTCTATCTCTTTCGCCTGGCGAAGCCGCTCTGACAATCTTAGGTTGAGCAACATCCCCGCCGTTTGATCGGCAATCGTTCTTAGAAGGTCGAAATCCGCATCGGAAAGAGGCACTCCCGCTACCCGATCGTACAGCGTCAGCAGTCCTATGAATTGATCACTCATGGCCATAGGAACGCAGTAACGAATCCGGGCCTCTTTAAGAAAATTAGAATGCGCCTCTCTCAGATTAATCACCCAGCTCTCTCTCGATGTTTCCAGGTCAACAAGAGTCTGATTTTTCCGCAAAGAAGAAAGCAGTTCTCCCCCACCCTCCAAATCTCTAACCACATTCTGCCCCTGAAGCTCGGTCAGCGCAGTCGATCCGCCTAACACAAGGCGTTCTTCCTTCTCGTCCATGAGCCATATCGTTACAGAGAGCGTTTCGAATGTATTTGAAACCTTCCTGACGATGGCTGAACAGAGATCCTTGATATCCGTCAGAGAGGTGGTCATACGAGTAAATTCCGTCCATTCCTTCCGATAATCATATGGAGACCTCTTCAAATGGGCGGCGATAAAATGTTTTGTCCTTCGACGGAGTCTATCGGACAGAAGGATGATCGACAGGCCGACCAGGGCCAAAAAGACGAAGAAGGCATTCAGATAAAGGGAGCTGCCCCGATTCAGGTAGTTCAATATTTTTGCTAAAATCCCGACGGCCAATAAATAGATTCCAACAATTAAGACCGTTATCGAGTTGTAAAGAAAGGCATGGGAAAGATATAAGTCAAGATCCAACAGGGGGGTCCGAAGAACCGATCGAAGCGTGAGGATGCTTGCTACAATGAGCACCCAGCCACCTGCCAGTGCCAGGTTTGTGTTTAATGTATAAAAGAGAATAGATTGGCTGCTGGTATAGATCCAGACCGCAAAGATGCTTCCAATGCCAAGGACCATGTATTTGACCTGCCATCTCTGATGCCCTACCGACCCTCTAAGGGTTCTTTCCAGGTTCATTAGAATGAGGATAGAACTCAGAAGCATGCAGAGATGAAACACATATCCTGACCAGCCGAGTGGAATCAACCAAACAGAGTTTGAATCAAGGACCGGTTCACTCCTGAAAAAATTGCCCCAGAAAATCGTGACCAGCGCAACGGGGATGATAAAGGTGGCAGAAACAATCCACCGCCACTTAAAAATGATCTGCTTATAATTGATCCGGCTGTAGGCTAAAGCAAAGAGGAGCCATACGCCAGGGATCATGGCCATATCCATCAACCTGATTCGATGCCAATAGTGTATCTCGCCGGGGAAAAGTACCCCTAAGCTAATCCCACCGATTACTGCTTCTATTGTCAGCAGAACCATTCCGACGGCGAAGACACGGGGCACGAAGGCCCTCCGGTCTCTCAAAAATACGAGAACGGCCAACCCAACCGAAAAAAGAGCGCCTATGTAGGAGAGGATCGAAAGAAAAGTCATAATTACCGTTACAAGTTTCGGGTTAAGAAATCCGAGTTACGCTATGCGCTATGCTCCATGCGCTATACGTTTCGTGCTTCCATCATTCCATCATTTCACTGTTTCCTTTTTCCTTTTTCATTTTGCACTCCGCATTTCGCCTTGAGCCTCCACCCTCAAGCCTCCGTCAATTTTCCTCTGACTTGATCTTTAATTCTTTTCACGTGGCCGCGGCCCAGGCCTTTCACCTCACAGCCAAGCTCAAAATATCTCTTAATCTTTGCATCATCCAGGATCCCGAAACAGTCAATGACCGCCACCGGCCCGCGTGCCATCTCTACCAATTCGTCCGGATCTAAATTTAAGTAATGTTTGTGCCTGACCGCAAGGATAACGGCATCAACTCCATTTAGTGCCTTTTTCAGATCCTGTTCGACCTGGAGGTCCTTCAGCTTCTCCTGCCCCCTAAAAAACCTTTTCAAGCTATGTGAAGATGCGGGGTATTCATCCTGTTTTTCAAATTCCCACCAGTGAGGGACATAGGGATCATGGACCCTGAGCTCGGCACCCATCTCGGTTAACCGCCTCACAATCAGCTCAGAGCCACTGTACCGCGTATCCCCCACATCCTCTCGATAGGAAGCTCCCAAAACCAAAACTTCCGCAGAAGCAATCGGACGCCCCATATTTCTCAAGGCATCTCTTGTGAGCTGGGCCACATGAAGAGAGCGGGTATCATTAATATCAATGGCCATCGGGGTGATTTTGAAGATTTCATCCTCAAATCCATGGATGTGACGGTATGCCCAGAGGCCTAAACCTCCGTCTTTCGGGAGGCAGTAGCCCCCTATTCCGGGCCCCGGGAAAATCATGTTATTGTGGGTGGGCCGAACCTTGATCGCCTGGATCACCTTAATCAAGTCCACACCATTTCTCTCCGCAAAGAGGCTCCATTCATCCAAGAAGGCAAGGATCGTTGCCCTGAAACTGTTCTCCACGATCTTCGCTGTTTCAGACTCAATCGGCCGGTCAAGAATGGTCAGCGGATATTTTTCGGTATGGATTACTTCTTTCAAAAACTTAACTACCCTTTGGGTCGCTTCTTCATTCACGCCGCTGCACACACGCCAGAAATCCCGAATACTTGCCACGTAATTCTTCCCTGGCATGACTCGCTCAAAACTGTGAGCGAGCATCGGATCGCTTTCAATCCCTCGCCTGCGAAACATCTTCTTAATGATAGGGTAAGCCACCTGTTCGGTTGTCCCAGGCGCAACGGTTGTCTCGATTAAAACCAGGGTCTTTGGTGAAATATTCTGTCCGATGATTTCAAGAGACTCTTCCAACGCCTTCATATCTGCCTGCCCCTCTCTTACATTTCCCAGCGATTCTTTCAAATAGTCGCACTGGACATCTACCACGACGACATCCGCAAGTTTTAGGGCATCGTACGTATAGGTGGCAGTGAGCGTCTTCTTCTCATGGACACAGCGGTTCATCAACAGAGGGACATCAGGATCCTCTGAACTTACGGGGGGTATTCCCTGATTGAGCAAAGGGATTTTCCAGTAGCTTCGAGTGCTGGGCCTCTGCATTCCAATGACAAATTTGGTGGGGTTTCCATTCCCATCCTGAGCATCGGCAACCACTGCCGCCATGACGGCACCGACGAATCCCAGACCCATTACCACCACAATCTCGCGGCCCAAGGTTCTTTGTACAGAAACCACTTCCTTTAATCGCTCGAACTCTCTTGGATAATCTTCTGGTTCAGGTAATTTGAATTTCGCACCGGTTGGACTGTATGAGTACTCGGGCATGTGTAGTCTAACCTCTACACCTTTGGCGTGTCCACTCCCAATGGGTCGCAGTATATTCCCTCAAACGGTGTCTCACCTCTTTTTTCAAATCATCAGTTGTCTTGACATGTTGCTCGTTCATGATATTATTAAAACAATGTAAAATAAATTTTAGCGGGAGAAAGCGTATGCTGACCGAATATATCCAAAAAGCTTTAGAAAAGGCCCACTACAAGGTATTGG
>CAYMTD010000254.1:0-4134 GCA_964393245.1 uncultured Syntrophaceae bacterium | reverse complement strand
CCTCCAAGGGAGGGCTGCTGATGGGATTTGAAAAAGCGTCTTCAAATGCTCTCTGAGGATCTGACAAAACGGAAACATCTTTCATCGTCAATTCAGCACAGCTTTGTGGAACCGATACCTCTATGGCCTCTCTGCCAAATTCTACCAGAACTTTTTTCCAATTCGTCGTATCAATTTTTTTGATGGCTCTTTTGATATCCGGTCGCATTATCCCCTCCCGGGGAGTTCGGAGTAATTGGTTCGGAGTTCGGAGACTTATATCTTGAGTTTGAAATTATTACTTTGAAGTTTTTGCTATTTCTTGGCTCCGAACTCCCAACTCCGAACTCATTCCTCTCCTTTTATGGAATCAAACTCAAATCTCCTGCAAAAGCCGCTTCCAATACTGGCTTCATCAAACGATCCACATCCCCCTTTTCTGCATCCATGGGCGTGGGCATGTTCTGAAGTTTCATCTTCAGTTGAGGATTTTTGGCAGCCGTAAGCATCCGGTCGAGATGCTCCCGGGTGGCACCCGCCTCTTTGAGGGTCGTCGGAAAACTGAGATCCCTTGCAAAAGCAATCATTCCTTTGGCGACGGCCAATCCTAAACTCCTTCCTTCCAACTTCTTCACGTCTCCTTCAATATAACCTGCCTCTTTGAAGATCACACCTACCGTCTTTAGCTGGTCCTGGATCACCGGCGCGAAGAGGACGGTGTAGTAAGGATTCAATAAAGCGCATGCCCTTCCATGGCTAAGGATATCGATCAGCGAAAAACTCCCCAAATGTGGCCCACTCGTTCCCCCAAGCATAATCGAGTATCCGCCTAAATCCGTTCCAAGACCGAGAGCCATTCTTCCTTCCAAATCCCTCTTCTCTTTTTTGACTCTCTGAAGGCCATAGACAATCAATTGGATGCATAATTGAGCAACCTCTTTAACCTTGTCATATGTCGGACCGCCTGCTCCCATAAAGACTTCCCAGGCGTGGGCAATTCCGTCGAGACCTCCATCCAAGGTCAGACTCATCGGTGAGTCCAGAGTGATCTTGTAATCGAATACCGATGCAGGAGGAACAATGGCCTCATCCACGATCAGCTTCTTCTGTCCGGTGACAGGATCCGTAATGTTTGAATACTTGGTCAAGTGGGCGCCTGAACTCGCGGCGGTCTGAACAGCAATGACCGGCATGACTGGTCTGTTCGTCTTCTCTTTCATCTTCGTTATGGTCCCCGTACCAAAATAGGGCTCGATCGAATCTGCCTCGCCTACATTCGCACCCAAAATCTCCATCACCTCCACAGGGGCGTAGGTATTGAGCACCGCGGCCGCCTTGGCTGCGTCCACCGTACTCCCACCCCCGAGGGCGACGATGGCATCCGATTTTGACCGCGCCACCTGAAGGCTGATCCGGTAAACATCTTCACGAGGCGCGTTCGGTCTCGCACCGCTGACTGTTTCAAAGACAACACCATTCCCTTTCAAGCTCGACCTGACCTGTTCCAGAGGTTTTTCGATCCACGCCTGGCCGAGCTCCGTAACCACCAGGGTTACCTTCTTTCCGTATTTCTTGGCATACTTGCCAGTGGCTCCAAGAACATCCTCCCCAAAAGTGTAAGTTCCACCTTTCCAATCCTTTAAGACGCTCTTTGCTCGTTCCATGCTCTCCTTCATTGTTCATTCTCCTTTTCAAAAGAGCCTTATCATTACTAAACGGTTTCGGTAAAAATTACAATGAAATTCTAAAGCTTGTCAACCCTTCGACCGCCCTCGGGACAACCGGCCTGGAATTTGTTACGGCCCAAAGGACCGTTTTTTACCCATGAGCCTGAAATGGTTTGATAAATGTCTCATCTTATCTTATACTTTTGGGGATTTTTTTAAAAAAAGGTACCATTCACACGGGGCGGGAACTTGGACTTTACACTTTCGATCCAGCAGAGACAAATAAGACGGATGGCACGACAGTTTGCTCGGGCCGAATTGGCTCCTGTCGCCAAGGAGATCGATGATGAGGGACGTTTTCCCTGGGAAATCGTGGAAAAGATGGGCCCTCTCAATTTTTTCGGCATGCAGGCTCCCCGAATGTATGGCGGTGCTGAAATGGATTCCATCTCCTATTGCTTCGTGATTGAGGAAATCTCCCGGGTCTGTGCAGCCATCGGGCTGATGTTAGCCGTACATAACAGCGTCGTGGTTTATCCCCTCAGCAAATTCGGAAGTGATGCACAGAAGGCGAAATTCCTTTCCCCTTTAGCTTCTGGAGAGAAAATTGGCGCCTTTTGCCTGACCGAGCCCAATGCCGGCTCCGATGCGATGGCGATCGAGTCCACAGCTATTGCCGAGGGAGATGCCTATCTCTTAAATGCCAATAAGATTTTTGTCACAAATGGAGGGGTGGCTGACATTTCGATCATTTTCGCTTCGGTGACTCCGGGGGACGTGAAGAAAGGCTTTAGCGCTATCTTGGTGGAACGCGGCACCCCGGGATTTGAGGTGGGACTCCTTGAAACTATGTGTGGCATGCGCGCCAATCCGGTCACCTCGATTGTCCTTACGGACTGTCGGGTCCCCAAGACTAATCTCCTGGGGCAAGAGGGCGAAGGATTCAGGATTGCTATGGCAGCTCTCGATACGGGCCGGATTGGAATTGCTGCCCAGGCCGTTGGGATCGCTCAAGCGGCCCTTGATGTCTCCTTGAAATATGCCAAGGAGCGCATTCAATTCCGCGTGCCCCTGGCCCGGCATCAAGCTATTCAGATGATGCTTGCTGACATGGGAACGATGGTGGAAGCAGCACGGCTTCTCACCCTAAAGGCGGCCCACGTTCGGGACCAAGGAGGTGAGCTGTCCGGACTCTCAGCCATGGCAAAACTGTTGGCCGGCCGCACCGCCTCTCAAGTTGCCTCTATGGGCGTACAGATCCACGGGGGTTACGGGTACAGCAGGGACTACCCTATCGAACGCTATTTTCGTGACGCCAGAGTGACGGAGATTTACGAGGGCACCAACGAAATTCAACAAATGGTGATCGCTCGGGAGCTACTTAAAAGAAGTGAGGACTAAATGGAGATCATCGTCTGTATCAAACAGGTGGTGGCCGGAGATCAGGTGAAGATCGATCCCCGGACACACAGTCTGGTGCGCACTGCGGAATGTTCTTATATAAACCCTCTTGATCTTTTTGCTTTGGAGAGAGCGGTGCAGATGAAGAAGGAATACTCCGGTTCAGTCACCGCCCTGACGATGGGACCAAAGATTAGCGAAGAGGTGCTCAGGGAAGCCCTGGCAATCGGAGTTGATCGTGCTGTCCTTTTGTCCGATCCAAGGTTTGCCGCCAGCGATACCCTCGCCACCTCTTACGTTTTGGGAATGGGCATTCGCAAAATAGGATCATTCGACGTGATCCTCTGCGGAATGCGAACGACGGACAGCGATACAGCTCAGGTCGGAGCGCAGTTGGCCGAGGAACTCTCTCTGCCGCATGTTGCCGGAGTGGAAAACCTGAAAAAGGAGAAAAAGGGCTTTCGCATCGAGCGGATCTCCGACGGATTCAGAGAGACCTTAGAAGTGGATCTGCCTGCCTTGCTTAGCATCTCCCCAAAGGGACCGGTGCGCCTGCCAAGCCTCATCGACATTGAGGATGCCTTCGCCAAATACGCCATCGAATGCTGGAACCTGGAAGACTTGAAAGCCGATCCTAACAAGGTCGGCATGGCTGGTTCTGGCACCTGGGTCGAAAGATTGATTCCAGTGGCGCAACAAAAGTCATGTCTCTTTCTCAAAGGAGATACAAAGCAACAGGCGAAGTCCCTTTTGTCAAAATTGAGCGAGAAGAACTTGCTATCGTAGAAGAGTGCCATGAAAAAAGTATTGGAGATTTGGGTCTTTGGGGACCATCGCAATCATCCCCAGGACCGTTTGACCGCGCAAGTCTTGGCTCAGGCCTGCGGCCTTTCAGAGACCGGACGGGTCACCGCCATCCTCCTGGGACACCCAGTGGAGGAGATTGCAAAAGAATATCTGCGCCATGGCGCTCACCGCGTCCTGCTCGTCGATCACCCGGAGTTAGCTTTTTATCGGACGGATCTGTTTTCGGAGATCATCAACGATCTGGTCGAGGAACATCACCCGGATATCTTTCTGTTTGGCG
>CAYMTD010000253.1:0-4137 GCA_964393245.1 uncultured Syntrophaceae bacterium | reverse complement strand
CTCGGCCTCTCGCCAAGAGTCACTTTAACGTCGCGAAATTTATCGCCCCGATATACCTTGAGTGTGAGATGATCGCCTGGCTTTTTCTCACGAATATATCGAATCAGCTCATCGCTCGTTTTCACATCGTGATCATCCGCCTTCACGACGATATCTCCACCCACAACGACAATCATGTTCCCCACCTGAACCCTCTGGTTCCCTCCTCTTAAGCCCGCTTTATCAGCAGGCCCTCCCTTCGCCACTTCGGCAATCAATGCCCCTCGTTCGATCTTGAGTTTAAGATACTTCGCCACTTCGGGAATGAGCGTTTGAATGGTGGCTCCAATCCACGGATAGGTCACGTAGCCCTTCGAAATCAATTCAGGGATAACTCCTTTTGCTGTATTGACGGGGATGGCAAATCCGATGCCTACATTGCCACCCGAGGGACTGATGATGGCGCTATTGATTCCAATGATCTCCCCCTCAGAGTTCAGAAGTGGCCCTCCGGAGTTTCCCGGATTGATGGCCGCATCGGTCTGGATAACATCCTCAATGAGGGTCCCTACCTCAGAGCGAATCGTCCGGCCGAGGGAGCTGATCACCCCGGTGGTTAAGGTCCTTTCAAAACCAAATGGATTGCCAATGGCCAAAACCTTCTGACCGATCCTTAAATTATTTGAGTCTCCCATGCGAATGACCTTCAACTTCTCACGTGGAGCATCAATCTTGATCACAGCCAGATCATTGTCAGGATCCGATCCGATCAGCCTGGCTGGCCACTTCGAGCCATCGGCCAGCGTGACTTCCAACTTCTGAGCGTTAGCGACCACATGGTGATTCGTCAGGACGTGCCCTTTGGTATCGAGAATGGAACCGGAGCCAGAGCCCTGGGTTGGAAAGACGTTGAAAAAGAAATCCATCTGTACAGCAATGCTGGTGATATTGACCACACCGTCTGCGACTTTTTCGTAGACCGCAATATTATTTTTTTCGTCTTCGGTGATGGAGAAGGCATGTTCAATGCTAAGAAGAGTGATGGAAAATATGAGGATGCTGATTGAAAGCTGTTTCACTAATTTTCTTAAAGCCATTATTTTATTCCCCCCTTTTCTATTTATTCAAGATCATCAGCCCTAAAGGGCTGAGCTACAGATCAGACTCCTGTAACTCAGGACTTCAGCCCTGAATAATATCAGCCCTAAAGGGCTGAGCTACTGTAACTCAGGACTTTAGCCCTGATTGAGTTACGTAACTCAAGGCTTTAGCCTTGACGACTCAGCCTTAAAAGGCTGAGTTACATCACTATCATTTGTAGCTCAAAGCTTTAGCTTTGATCCGTCCAAAAAGACCAGCCAAAAGGATACTCTTTAAAATCTGAAACCAAACCTTTTCTTACCGGGTTGCCTAAGATATAGAGCGCAACGTTCTCCATATTTTCTTCTTTTCTTAAAACATGATCATAATAACTAATATGCCATAAATTCGTACAGTAATTTTTCTTATACCAATAACCGCTTTTTTGTTTAAAAAGACTTATAAACTTTTTCAGATCAGAATTATCATCAGCACCCATGATCAATAAATGAAGATGATCAGGCATAAAACAATAAGTTAAAATGTTGAATCTTTCTAATCTGGCGGTCTCATTTAAAATATCAATAACACCCTTAACCACTTCTTTCTCTTTAAAATAGATGCCATGATCTTTTGTTAAAATCGTTATGAAGTAAGCATATATTCCGATGTAGTCAAAACCTTTAAGCCTCGGTCTTTTAGGAAAGGGCTCTTTTTGATCAAGTCCCATATGTGGAATCAAATTGATCAGCCCTGAAGGGTTGAGCTACTGTAACTCAGGGCTTGAGCCCTGATAAAATCAACCCTAAAGGGTTGAGCTACTTGAAGCGTTTTATGATCTCTTCCCGGATCTTATCGATGGGCATTTTCTTATCATATAATCTCTTGGTCAGGAGGGCCTCCTCCTGGCATATTCCTCACCCTGCAGCGTGATTGTCAATAAAACAGTCCAGCAGGTTCTCATGGCCAAAGGCCTCGCATTCACAGAAACAGGGCATCTGGGCGAGAACTGCAGGAATCTCCGTTGCAATCTGATAAGCCCGCTTTGCTTTACCTTTAAAAAGACTTGGATCGAGGGTTCTAGGAAGACCTGTTTTAGGATCGATCGACTTCTCCTTTAAGATTTTAAAGGCCTTTGGGTCGGTCTCCTGGTTCCGAGTCTTAGGATGCTCACCATTGGCCATCGCAAGGCTTGAGGCCAAAATAACGAACAGTAAAATACTTGTCACTTTCTTGCACATTGACACCCCCACCCTCACCCTCCCCCATCCAGGGGGAGGGATAAATAGGTTATATTCGGGGAAGGCCTGCTTCATCAAAGACTCCTTCGAAAAGCGGTCCACTGAGATAGCGCTCGCCTGCGTCAGGCAATATCGCAACGATGGTCTTCCCTTCGAATTCTGGAAGCTGTGCAAGCCTTAAAGCCACCGTGATGGCAGCACCACAGCTCACGCCGGAGAGAATTCCTTCTTCTCGGGAAAGGCGTCTGGCATGCTCAATCGCTTCCTCGCTTGTCACCCTCTCTACACGATCCACCATGGATAAGTCAAGGGTATCCGGAATAAATCCAGCACCAATCCCCTGAATTTTGTGGGGGCCCGGCCTAAGTTCCTGCCCGGCAAGGCGTTGTGTAATCACCGGGCTTTCCGCAGGTTCCACGGCAACGCTCAGGATTTTTTTCTTTTTCTCGAGCTTGATGTACCTTGAGGCACCCGAAATGGTACCTCCGGTCCCTACCCCTGAAACAAGGACATCAATTTTCCCTTCGGTTTGTTCCCAGATCTCAGGACCTGTGGTCATAAAATGAATCTCCGGGTTGGCAGCGTTCTTAAACTGCTGAGGCATAAAGTATTTCCGGTCAGAGGCCACTATTCGCTCTGCCTCTTCCACCGCCCCTCTCATCCCCTTCGTTCCGGGCGTGAGTATGATATTGGCACCAAAAATGGCTAACACCTTTCTCCGCTCCACTGACATGGTGTCGGGCATGGTGACGTTAAGCTTGTAGCCTCTTGCAGCCGCCACGTAAGCCAACGCGATGCCCGTATTTCCACTTGTTGGCTCGATGATCTCCATGCCGGGTTTGAGGACTCCCCTCTTCTCTGCATCCCAAATCATACTGGCCCCAATGCGACATTTGACGGAATAGGCTGGATTTCGACCCTCAATCTTACCGAGGATGGTTGCCTTAAGCCCTTGGGTCATTCTGCTAATTTTGACTAATGGCGTGTTTCCGATCGATAATGAATTATCTTCAAACCATTTTCCCATATTATTCTCCTTTCCAAGTCCTTTTATACTCTTACGAACACGCGGCACGGTCAGGTTATTTTCTATTTACGCCATTGGTGATTTAAATTTTCTAAGCCTTAAAGCATTCGTGACCACGGTCACGGATGAAAATGCCATCGCCCCTGCGGCCAAGATGGGATGGAGAAGAATGTCAAGGAATGGATAAAGAACCCCTGCGGCCACAGGGATGAGGGCAGTATTGTATGCAAAGGCCCAGAAGAGGTTCTGTTTGATATTTCGGATCGTTGCCTTGCTCAAGGCGATGGCCGTTACCACGCCTCTCAGGTCTCCACCGATCAAGGTGATGTCTGAAGATTCCATGGCCACATCCGTTCCGGTGCCAATCGCAATGCCCACATCGGCCTGAGCCAGAGCAGGTGCATCATTGATTCCATCGCCGACCATTCCGACCTTCTTCCCTTCTGATTGAAGCCGTTTCACTTCTTCCGCCTTCTTCTCGGGGAGGACTTCGGCCAAGACTCGATCGATTCCGATTTGATGAGCAATGGCACTGGCAGTTCTTTGATTATCGCCTGTTAGCATCACCACTTCTAAGCCCATCCGCTGGAGTGCCTCCACGGCTTCCTTTGAATTTTCTTTTAATGTATCTGCAACGGCAATAATACCCGCCACTTCCCCTTCAACCGCCAAAAACATTGGCGTCTTCCCTTCACTGGAAAGCTGCTCGGCTTTTCCTGACAACCCATTAAGAAAGATCTTCCTTTGCTCCATCAGTTTGGAATTCCCAAGAAGGACTCTTTTTGAATCAACCATTGCTTCAATGCCATA
>CAYMTD010000252.1:0-4146 GCA_964393245.1 uncultured Syntrophaceae bacterium | reverse complement strand
GAGAAGATCCCTCTTCCGTCTTAGCTCTTTATTGTTTATTATGTTCATTCACTCTTGTCCAAGATAAATTCACAAAAAATAGGCCCTTCCTTTGATTTGTGTTAGATTGAGTCAGCGAAACCAATCGCACAATTCAAAGGACGGCCACTTACTAATCAGTCCATAATAGAAAAGACATGCTACTAAGAGGCGTAGCGAGTTGTTGGTGTAAGAAATAGCTTGCGGATTTTATCCGGACGACGTGACAAATGACGCAGAGCGCCCAAAGCCTTGGATTTCATATCGGCGAAAGTAAAGACGCCAGCTCGCCCAAGCCGGTGTGCCTTCACCTCTCGCCAAACCCCTTCGCCTGGATTCAACTCCGGACTGTAGCCGGCCAGCAGATACACGCGCAGCCTTCCTTTATACCTCCGAACTCTCTCGGTAACTTCTCTGGACTTGTGGGTAGGATGACCATCCCATATCAGAAAAACGGGTTTCGAGGTTCCAACCATCAGTCGATCCAAAAACCGACATATCACTTTCCCATCCACTGCGCCTTTTTCAATCATAAACCGCATTCGGCCTCGCCGATTCACCACACTGAGCATGTTCAGATGATACCGCGCACCCGTGCTCCGCACCACGGGAGTCTTTCCTTTAAGTCCCCAAGTCGTTCCCGCATGATAATCGCTCCGCAACCCCGATTCATCGGCAAACCAGATCTCCGCTCCCAATCGCTTGGCTTCTTTCGCAATCGAAGGATATTCCTCCTCAACCCACTGCCGAACCCGCTCTGGATCCTGCTGATAGGCCCGCCACAGGGGCTTTTGAGGAGTAATCCCCAACTGGGCCAACAGACGCCCCACCGAATTGGCACTGAGCCGAATGTCATAGCGCTGATAGATCAAGGTTGCGATGGCATTGCGCGTCCACAAGGCAAAGGGAAACTTGTACTGCCGCGGATCCTTGCCAACAACCACCTGATAGACCCATCGAATGATGCGCCCATTCAACTTGCGAGGTCGGCCTCCTCTTTTGCGCGCGTCCAGCCCATCCCATCCACCGGCACGATACATCGCCAGCCAATTGTAGATACAGGCACGGCTAAACCCCATTGCTCTAATGACGACCTCGGGCTTTCTTCAGCCTGCACTCGCGCCACCGCTCGCTTTCGAAGTTCTGTCAACACTTCATGCTTCAGTCTCCGGCCATCTATCGTCTTCTTATCCATAATTGGTATTATACATCAACTGTTTAAATATGCCTATACTATTTTGGACTGACTAATAAAACTGGATTTAGTGAGTACAGCACCAGGGATTTGGCGAAATTCATAGGCAGCTTAGCAAAGAAAGCCAAGAGGTATTCAAGCCAAGAGGAGCTTTATGATTGGGTCTGGGATTCTGCTCTGCAGCAAGACAGGCAAGTCTTAAATCAAGAAAGACTGATGCAAAATGTAAGAGATCTGATTCCTGAGACAATTCGGCATACCGCTGGCTATATTGATACCATATATAAGTTCATGACTGGAACGGATGCGGATAGGGCTGAGTGTGAGATAAAGGCGCTCCAACCTTATAGCCCTGCCGGAGATCACCCGGATGATCGGTTTGATGTCTCGGATGAATTCTATTGGGAAAAGGAATTTGGAGTTACGGATGCTGATCTCATGCGTATTCCGGGGCATTCCGGACACCCATTCCAGAGCAATCCGGACACCTATTCCATTTGATTCCGGACACTCATTCCGGTGCATTCCGGACACTTTATGACAACTTGTGATCGAAGCGGCGCTGGATAATTAACCCATAAGCCATTACTCTCCTAAGAAACTTTAAGGAGGGGTTCATGGCTAAGAGGAGATTATCCATGCGCAAGATCAAAGAGGTTCTTCGTCTGCATTATGAAAAAGGGCTTTCGACCCGGGAGATTGCCAAAAGCTTAAGCATTGGCCGAAGCACGGTTCACGATTACCTGTATCGGGCCGAGCGAGGGGGATTAAATTGGTCCCTTGTCGCTGAGCTTGATGAAACTTCCTTAGAACGCCAACTTTATCCTCCCGCTCCTGATATGACTCAAGGAAAGCGTCAAATGCCCTCCATGGAGTACCTTTATCAGGAGCTGAAGAAAAAGGGTGTGACTCTTCAGCTTCTGTGGCACGAGTACAAGGAGGCCAACCCTGGCGGCTACCAGTACAGCCGTTTCTGTTACCACTACCAGCAATGGGTTCAAAAACTGGATCTCTGTCTCCGTCAGGACTATCGGGCGGGAGAAAAGCTTTTCGTCGACTATGCGGGGCAGACCATGGAGGTTACGGACCCCGAAACCGGGGAGATCCAAGAGGTCCAAATTTTTGTAGCCACCCTGGGAGCCAGCAATTATACCTTTGCAGAAGGCACCCTCTCTCAGGAACTTTCCTCCTGGATTCAGTCCCATGTCCATGCTTTTGAGTTCTTTGGTGGCGTCCCTGAGATCCTGGTTCCTGACAATTTGAAGTCTGCTGTGACGCGCCCCTGTCGTTACGAGCCGGACCTCAACGCCACCTATCGGGAATTAGCAGACCATTACGGAGCCGTCATTATCCCTGCCCGAGTGGCAAAAGCCCAGGACAAGGCTAAGGTCGAATCCGGGGTGCTCCAAGTGCAACACTGGGTTCTGGCCCCCCTGAGAAACCGAACCTTCTTCAGCCTCAGCGAGCTCAATGAAGCCATCAGAGAAAAACTAGAAGCTCTGAATAACCGCCCTTTTCAAAAACTTGAAACGACCCGTAAGATCCTGTTCGAAACCCTTGAGAAACCTGTTCTCAAACCCCTTCCCGTTCATCCCTATGTTTTTGCCCAATGGAAGAAGGCCAGGGTCAACATCGACTACCACATCGAAGTGGACCACCACTACTACAGCGTCCCTTACCAATTGGTCCATGAAAAGGTCGATGTTCGCTTTACGGATAGCTCGGTGGAGATCTTCTTCAAGGGCCGCCGAATCGCCTCTCACCGGCGAACTTATCGCCAGGGGGCTCATACCACCTTACGCGAGCACATGCCCAAATCCCATCAGAGATACCTTGAATGGACCCCTTCCCGGCTGATCCGCTGGGCAGGGCAGATCGGGCCTCACACCCAGAGCCTGGTTGCCTGCATCCTGGAGCATCGTCCTCATCCGGAGCAAGGGTTCCGATCTTGCTTGGGCCTGCTTGGGCTGAGGAAAACCTACTCTCCGGAGCGTCTGGAGGCAGCCTGTGCCCGGGCTCTGCAGATGAAGGCCTATTCGTACAAAAACGTGGAATCGATCCTCAAAAAAGGACTGGATCGGCAGCCCTTGATGGATACCTTATCTCAACCCCCTCTGCCCCTGCTTGAACATGAAAATCTCCGGGGAAGAGAGTATTACCGATGAAAGGAACCCAATCCCATGCTCAATGAACAGACCTTTGATAAACTCTATGCCATGAAGCTGCTCGGTATGGCCGAGGGATTTAGAGAACAGTTAGAACAACCCTCCTCCCACAACCTTTCCTTCGATGAACGATTCGGCATCCTGGTCGATCGACAATGGATATGGAAGGAGAATAATCGCCTGAGACGTCTCCTCAGGGAAGCCAAACTCAAACTCCAAGCCTCTGGGGAGGACATCGATTACAAAACCCCCAGAGGAATCGATAAATCGGTCATGATGAATCTTCTCTCTTGTAACTGGATCCGAAGGCACCAGAATGTTCTGATCAGCGGCCCTACTGGGGTGGGCAAGACCTTCCTTGCCTGTGCCCTCGGTCAGAAGGCCTGCCGCGAAGGCTTCCGGACTCTTTACCTACGCTCTCCCCAGTTCTTCTATCAAATCGCCCTCGCAAGGGCCGATGGCAGCTACGGCAGTCTTATGAAACGACTCTCTAAAACCCAACTCCTTATCCTGGATGATTTGGGCTTAACCCCCCTGACTGACCCGGAAAGAAAAGACCTTCTCGAAGTGATCGAAGAGCGCCACGGCAACACCTCAACCCTCGTTGCCAGTCAACTCCCCGTAGAAAACTGGCACGATCATATCGGAGATCCCACCATCGCGGATGCCATATTGGACCGCCTGGTTCACAACGCTTACCGCATTCAATTGAAAGGAGGCTCTATGAGAAAAAAACAAAAACTTGACGAAAGGTGATGAACCGGTAAA
>CAYMTD010000251.1:0-4174 GCA_964393245.1 uncultured Syntrophaceae bacterium | reverse complement strand
CAACGGTTCTTCACTCCATTAAGAAGGTGGAAGAAAAGATGGCGAAGGAACCACCGTTTAGAGAAATGATCGAAAATTTACAAGGTCGAATCAAATCCTAAATCAGGTTGAAATCATGTGGATGGAGGAATAAAATAGAACCGAGCCAACCGATCCTGGACAAGGGAAGCGTATTTCCACTTTCTCTTACAAAAAGTCCAACATCAAAATTTTCTTCCATATTTCGTACATTAGGACCTTTTTCTTCAATTCAACAAGGATAGAGTACGGCGACGGAAATAATTTAAAAGGTATTCTTAGGAGGCAAAGAGAATGGATTTTGAAATTGACAAGAGAGAGTTTGTGAGAGGATTGGGATTAATGCAGAGCGTCGCAGGAAGAAAAACGACACTTCCCATTCTATCCCATATTCTTCTCGAAGGAGAAAAGGATTCCCTCTATCTGACGGGAACAGACTTAGAAACGGGGATTCGAGAAGAGTTGAGTGCAAGAGTTCACCAAGGAGGAAAAGCCTCTGTTTCCGCAAAAAAAATTTTTGAAATTATAAGAGAATTACCTGAAGAGAACATTCATATTAAGAAGAAGGAGAATCAGTGGATTACGATTCAATGTGGTAAATCCGTCTTCAATCTGGCTGGATTGGATCCGGAGGAATTTCCTTCTCTTCCAGTCCACAACGATGAATCTTTTTCACAAGTATCGACCCACCTGCTGAAGGAGATGATTGAAAAGACAGTCTTTGCTGCGTCCAATGAGGAATCCCGCTACCATCTCAATGGAGTCCTGATTTCACAGAGCAAGAAAGGTGAAACAGAGATTTTGAGAATGGTGGCTACCGATGGTCATCGCCTTTCGTTGCTCGACCGAGAGAGCCAGGCAATTCGCGGAATTGAGAAGGGAGTCATCATTCCGAAGAAAGGGGTTTTGGAAATAAGGAAGATTATGGGGGATCGGGATGGACAGGAAGAGATGAAGGTGTATTTCAATCAAACCCATGGCTTTTTCAAAATAGGAAAGTCCTTGATGGTGGTTCGGCTCATTGAGGGAGAATTTCCGGAATATGAGCAGGTCATTCCAAAGGGAAATGATAAGAAGGTCCTTATGGACAAAGGAAAGATGTATGGCTGCTTAAGACGTGTTTCCATCATGGCCAGCGAGAGGGTGGAAGGGATAAAACTTTCGGTCAAGAAGAATATGATCGAACTTTCGTCCTATCATCAGGATTTTGGAGATGCCAAGGAGGAGGTCGAGGTCTCTTATGAGGGTCCTTCCCTCGAAATAGGATTCAATGCAAGATACTTAATGGAGGCGCTGAGTGTAATGGATACGGAAGAAGTCGTGATGGAATTGAAGGACGAAGGAAGTCCCGGGGTGATTAAACCAAAATCGGTTAGCGAACCCTCCAATCAGTTGTGTATCGTCATGCCGATGAGAATCTAAACGCGCGGGGTTGGGAAGAAAAAATGACGGAGAAATATACCGCAGAGCACATCAAGATTCTGGAAGGTTTGTCAGCCGTCCGGAAAAGGCCTGCCATGTATATTGGGAATACGGGGATCGAAGGCCTTCACCATTTGGTTCAGGAGTTGGTGGACAACAGCATCGATGAGGCGTTAGCCGGATATTGTCAGCGCATCGAGGTCACCATTCACATCGATAATAGCGTTACAGTCCGAGATGACGGCCGTGGCATCCCGGTCGATATTCACGAGAAAGAGAAACGCCCCGCCGTCGAGGTCGTCATGACCAAACTCCACTCGGGAGGAAAATTTGATAACAAGAGCTATAAGATCTCGGGGGGGCTTCACGGGGTTGGTCTCTCCGTGGTGAATGCGCTTTCTGAATACGTAGAGTTGGAAATCCGCCGGGACGGTAAGGTCTACCATCAGATGTATGAGCGAGGGGATGCTAGGACCAAGCTGGAGGTCATCGGGAAGACCAAACATACCGGGACCCAAGTCCACTTCAAACCCGATAGCAGCATCTTTGAGACCATCCAGTTCAGTTTTGATACGCTCTCCCAGCGTTTGAGGGAGCTGGCGTTCTTGAATAAAGGCCTTTCGATCAGCATCGAAGATGAGAGGACTGATAAGAAGCACGAGTTTTATTACAAGGGAGGCATCATCTCATTCATCGAGTACTTGAACAAGAACAAGAATTGCATTCATTCCAAGCCCATCTATATCGAGGGGGTGAAGAACGGTATCGAAGTGGAGATTGCCTTTCAATACAATGATGGGTATAGTGAGAACCTATTTTCCTTCGCCAATAACATCAATACGGTAGAAGGGGGGACCCATCTCGTTGGATTCAAGACAGCTCTCACCCGCACCATCAATCAATATGCAGCAAATGCCAATCTTCTCAAAGGAGCGAAAGAGAATCTAACGGGAGAAGATATCCGTGAAGGGCTCGCGGGGTGATCAGCGTCAAACTTCGTGAACCTCAATTCGAAGGCCAGACCAAGGCGAAACTGGGCAATAGCGAGGTCAAAGGATTGGTGGAGGCCTTGGTCAATGAAAAACTGGGAAGTTATTTTGAGGAAAACCCCTCGGTGGCCAGAAAGATCATCGCGAAGGTCGTTGAAGCGGCCAGAGCGAGAGAAGCAGCCCGAAAAGCACGAGAACTGAGCCGGCGGAAAGGAGCGTTAGAAGGAGATTCCCTTCCAGGAAAACTGGCTGACTGTCAGGAGAAAGATCCCCAGTTGAGTGAGATTTTCATCGTCGAGGGCGATTCGGCAGGGGGATCGGCCAAACAAGGTCGAGACCGATCCTTTCAGGCTGTCCTTCCCATCAAAGGAAAGATCCTTAACGTGGAAAAGGCCCGCTTCGACAAGATGCTTGCCAACGAAGAGATCCGGATCCTCATCTCTGCGCTGGGAGCAGGCATCGGAAAGGACGATTACGACATCCATCGACTTCGCTACCATCGCATCATCATCATGAGCGACGCCGATGTGGATGGGTCCCATATCCGAACCTTGCTCCTCACCTTTTTCTATCGCCACATGCCGGAGGTCATCGAAAGGGGATATCTCTACATTGCCCAGCCTCCACTCTTCAAAGTCGCGGAGGGTAAGAACGAGGTCTATATTAAGAATGAGGAGGCTTTTAACCGCTACCTTATGGATCGCGCCATCGGGAAGAGCGAAGTGATTGTCCAGAGCACAGGGAAAAAACTGAGCGGCAAGAGACTTGGAACCCTCTTGGAGAAAATGGGTGTCTATTGCGACTTGATGAAACGGGTTCAACGCAAAGGTTATCCCCTCTCTCTCCTCAATGCTCTTCTGGAGCATGGGATCCGAAACAAATCGACGTTTGAAGACAAGGCAAAGGTGGTTGATCTGCAAAAGCGATTGAAAAAGAGCGGGTTTGAGGTCTTCGATCTTCACTGGGACGAAGAACATAATGTTTATGGGTTCGAGGTCCAGGAATCAAACGGGAGAAGGGACCAGCGGGGAAAAGTCCATTGGGATCTCATCGCCTCTGTGGAATATCGGAATATCTTTCAGATTTATCAGGAGATGAAGGAGACGGCCCCTCCTCCCTACCTCCTCATGGAGAAGGGAAAACAGCTGACCTTCGATCAGGCGGAGGGCTTGATCCAATCCATCCATCAATTGGGAAGGGAAGGGCTTTCCATCCAGAGGTATAAAGGATTGGGCGAGATGAATCCAGAGCAGCTCTGGGAGACCACGATGAATCCCGAAAAACGGACACTCCTGAAAGTGAAGATCGAGGATGCGATTGAAGCCGACGAAATCTTCAGCATCTTAATGGGCGATGAGGTGGAGCAGAGGCGGCAGTTCATTGAAGAGAATGCCCTTTTTGTCCAGCGCCTCGACATATAGGAGACCTCCGGCCCATGTTCATCGTCGGATTGACCGGAGGAGTGGCGAGTGGGAAGTCTGTGGTTTCCCGGGTCTGGAAAGAAGAGGGGGCAACCCTTATTGATGCAGACCAGATCGCCAGGGAACTGGTTCAACCCCGGACACCTGCCTGGAAAGCGGTAGTCAAGGCCTTCGGGAAGGAAATCCTCCAAGAGGACGGTTCCGTTCATCGAAAAAAATTGGCCGCTAGGGTCTTCTCCGACCCCGCTGAAAGAGAGCTTCTTAATCGTATTCTTCATCCGAGGATCAAAAGGGAGATCGACCGTCGCATCAAAGAGATTGGCC
>CAYMTD010000250.1:0-4176 GCA_964393245.1 uncultured Syntrophaceae bacterium | reverse complement strand
AGCGAAAGAGTTCTTCACCGGTGATCACGGTCTCTTTTGGAGGCTGTTCCACCGTTGCCTCAATGGGCGGCGAAACTGTGAACCGCTCGACCAAGTCAGGCCGTACGAAATAGACGGCCACCGCAGCCAAGACGACGAGCATGATGACGGTCGGGACCAACATAAGACGTCGCCCCCAAGCAGGGGAAGGCGCACGCCATTTCATGTCTCTGATCCCTGCGGACGCAATGCGGTGCGTAATCCTGGCCTTCTCTCTTGCGTATCCCGCCAAGAGCGCCCTGTCGCAGGCGGCATTGATAAGCCTTGGAAGTCCCCCCGAATATCGATAGATTCGCTTCAAAGACCTCCTGGAAAAGATAGCTCCACCCTTTCTCCCAGCCACTTCGATACGGTGGTTGATGTATTGGATCGTGTCCTGGAAATCCATGGGCTCCAGGTGGTAGCGCACGGTGATTCTCTGAGCGAGCTGCCGCATCCCCTTGCTTTCTAAAATCTTCACGAGCTCCGGTTGGCCCGCCAGGACGATCTGGATGAGCTTCTCCCTGTCCGTCTCCAGGTTCGAGATCAGTCGGATCTGCTCGAGCACCGGTGCTTCCAGATCCTGCGCCTCATCGATAACGAGGACGACCGTCCGCCCCTCCGCGTTCTGCTTCAGGAGAAAGAGGTTGAGGGCATCGAGCGCGCTCAATGAATGCGAGGGGTCCGTTGGAACCCGTAATTCTCGAAGGATGGTTTGAAGAAGTTCGGCAGGTGAAAGAGACGGATTAAAAATCAAGGCCGTACAATAATGATCTGCATCCAGTTGGTTGAGAAGAGCACGCAAGACCGTCGTCTTGCCTGTTCCCACCTCGCCTGTCAGCGCAATGAATCCCACACGGTTGTTAATGCCGTAAAGAAGGTGAGCAAAGGCTTCCCGATGGTTCCTGCTGAGAAAGATGAACCGGGGGTCAGGGGTAAGGCTAAAAGGTTTTTCTCGGAAACCATGAAAGTCAAGGTACATAATCTCTGGTATCAGAAATTCGTTAGAAAACTGGTCGGGGAGAGGAGATTTGAACTCCCGACTTCTTGGTCCCGAACCAAGCGCGCTACCAGGCTGCGCTACTCCCCGACGATGAAATTGCGTGAAGCGCCAACCATCACCCATTGGCTACGAGGCAGTCAACCATTAAGATACAAAAAATAATTGAAAATGTCCAGTTTCTTAACTGAGATTTCTAAAAAATTCCGGAAATCTCCAGGAGGGATCAAGGAGCGGTTTTTAAGACCCCGCAAAAAAGATAGTGGTCTAATTCCCTTGAGTTTCCTCCCAAGATGTGGTAACAAAAATTCTTAGATTGCCCCTCTTCCTTGATTAACGATCATTTAGGGCTTCTTGATAACGCACACGGACGACGGACACGGGGCACGTTTTCGATAAGCAAGGAGACGGAGGTATGGATTTCCACCTCACCACTGAGCAACAGATGATCAGAGATTTATGCAAGAATTTCGTTAAGAACGAAATCGCACCCATCGCTGAGGAGATGGACCAAAGCGGACAATTTCCTTATGAGGTATGGAAGAAGATGGGCGATCTTGGAATGATCGGCATCCCTTTCCCCGAGGAATATGGCGGTGGTGGGATGGACTGGCTCTCCATGATGATTGCCATCGAGGAGATCAGCCGGGGCGATGCCTCTCTGGGTGTCTCGCTTCTGGACTCGGTGACCTTACCTGCCAATCTCATTTTCACTTTTGGAACAGAGGAGCAGAAACAGCAGTGGCTCATCCCCCTGGCTACGGGGGAGAAGATCGGGGCGTTTGGATTGACGGAAGCCCAGGCAGGCTCGGATGCCAACGCCATACAGACCCGGGCCGTTCTCGATGGAGAGGAATGGGTGATTAATGGAACAAAACAGTTTATCACCAATGCCGGTCTCAAACACAATAGCCTGGTGATCATTGCCGCCGTGACGGGGAAAGGGGAGGGAACGAGAAAGAGGATCTCTAACATCATTGTGCCTACCGGGGTTGGCGGCTACAATTTTGGAGAGAAGTATAAAAAGATGGGATGGAGGGCTTCGGAAACCAGGGAGTTAATTTTCGACGAGTGCAGGGTTCCAAAAGAAAATATCCTGGGAAACCCTGAAAAGGGATACGCCCAATTCATGATGGCCCTCCAGACGAGCCGGATCGGGTTTGCGGCCCATTCTGTTGGGTTGGCCCAGGCCATCTTCGATGTCTCCCTTGCTTACGCCAAGGAGAGGGAGCAGTTTGGCCGGACCATCAGCAAATTTCAGGTCATCCAATTTAAGCTAACGGATATGCTCATGGAGATCGAACTGGCAAGATTGATGGTCTACAAAGCGGCCTGGCAAAAGGACAATGGGGAGAACTATTTTCCCACCTCCACCTATGCTAAGATCTTTGCCTCAGAAACGGCCAAACGTTGCGCGGATAGGGGAGTCCAGATCCACGGAGGATATGGATTGATGGACGAATATCCCATCTCGCGCTACTGGCGTGAGGTGAAATTTGACGAGATCCTCGATGGGACTTCGGAGATCCAACGGCTCAATATTGCTCAAAAAATCTTGAAACTTTAGGCAGCGGTGATTTGAGAGACGACGTTACTCCTCTTGACTCCTCTCCACAAAGGCGTAAGCACTGTGGTTATGGATCGACTCGAAATTCTCTGACTCTACCGTAAACCAGGTAATGTTCGGGTCTTTCTTCAGTCTCTTGGCTACTTCCCTCACCACATCTTCAACGAACATCGGATTTTCATAAGCCTTCTCGGTTACAAATTTTTCATCGGGTCTCTTCAGGATCGAATAGAGATCACACGAAGCACACTCCTCAACCAACTGGATGATATCTTCGATCCAGATGAACTTCTTAAATCGAAGGTTCACCGTCACCACAGACCTCTGGTTGTGTGCCCCGAATTGGCTGATTTCCTTCGAACAGGGACAGACGGTGGTAATCGGGACAGTGATTCCCACATAGAAATCTTCGTTCTCGTTGCTCGAGCCGCAGAACCGACAGATGTACTCCATAAGGCTTCTCGACTTCGTGATGGGGGCCTCCTTCTCAACGAAGTATGGAAATTCGACTTCGAGATGGGCTGTCTTGGCCTTCAACTTCTGTTTCATCTCCATCAAAATCTTTGAGAAGGTTTTGATCGCAATATCCCCCTTGTACCTATTCAGGATCTCGACAAAACGACTCATATGGGTGCCTTTGAAACGATGAGGAAGGTCCACATACATGTTCACGCTGGCAACCGTATGCTGGACGCCTTTCGCCTTATCGAGTACCGTGATCGGGTAACGAATATTCTTCACCCCGACCTTATTGATCTCGATTCTCCGATCGTCCTTCTGGTTCTGGATGTCATTCATTCTTATCTCCCGGAATAGGTGGCGCTTGATGTCTCTGACTCCCACGCGGTCACTTCTTTGAGTACTGCCGGATGCCCCTTAAATTCCCCCTTCAACCGATCAAAGATATACTTGGCAATATTTTCAGATGAAGGCTCCTTCTTGGAAAAATAGGGGAGATCGTTGAGAAAGGTGTGATCCAGGGTTTTCAATATCTTCTCCACCTTCTGCTTCAGGACTTGAAAATCGATGACGATGCCCTCTTTGCCCAATCGACGGGCGGCTACCGAAACCTCCACCCTCCAGTTATGGCCATGAAGCTCTTCACATTTTCCGTGGAGAGAGCGCAGTCGATGGGCACCGGAGAAATGGGAAAGTATCTTAATGACATACATTTTCTTTTTTCCTTTCTGTCAGTCTACGAGGAAAATCCGAACATCCATCACGTTGGTCTGAGTCGGCCCGGTGACCAATAGGTCTCCGAGTTTTTGAAAGAAAGAGTAAGAATCGTTGTTCTCAAGGTAGGCTTTTGGGTCTAACCCCAAGGCTGTTGCCCTTTTGACGGTCGTGTGGTCAGCGATAGCACCTGCCGCAGCGGTGGGGCCATCTGTACCGTCCGTCCCTCCACTTAAAAGCACAACCTTTTCAAGCCCTTGAATCTCCAGAGCGGCTGCCAAGGCGAATTCCTGGTTTCTGCCTCCGAGGCCCTTGCCCTTGATCAGTACGGTCGTCTCTCCACCGGAGATGATGCAGGCGGGTCTCGGAAGAGGGTGGGCACTGGAAATGACTTCCTTGGCAATGGCAGTATGGAATC
>CAYMTD010000249.1:0-4197 GCA_964393245.1 uncultured Syntrophaceae bacterium | reverse complement strand
CTCCAAAGCCTAAAAGCGTGCCATTAACCGCAGAACATCCATAGAGCCATGCCGTCGTTGCATTGATGAATCCCTTATGAAAATCGTTGTGACCATGCCATTCCAAGTACTCCGAAGGTACGCCCGCATCATCGATCATGGCCCGAACGATCTTTGGAACGCAGCGGGGAAGCGCAGCCCCTGAGTAGGGAACTCCATAGCCCAGGGTATCGCACAGCCGAATCTTAACGGGAAGCTTGGACTCTTCAGAAAGGCGTATGATATCCTGAGCAAAAGGAACGCAGAATCCATAAATATCAGCTCGCGTTACATCTTCGAAATGGCACCGGGGGACGATACCAAGGTCAAGCGCTGCAGAGACAATGGAGAGGTATTCCCGCAGGACGGCTCTTCGGTTCTTCTTCAGCTTCAGGAAAATATGATAATCGGAAACCGAGGTGAGAATGCCCGTCTCCTTTAACCCCATCTCCTTCACCAATTTGAAATCATCCTTGACGGCACGGATCCATCCCGTGATCTCCGGGTAGCGGTAACCCTTCTCCTGACAGCTCCGCACCGCCTCCTTATCCTTCTCGCTGTAAATGAAGAATTCACATTGACGGATCACACCATTGGGACCTCCCAGGCGATGGAGCATCTCATAAAGGGTGACAATCTGCTCCACGGTATAGGGCGGCCTGGCCTGTTGTCCATCTCGAAAGGTCGTATCGGTGATGAAGATCTCTTCGGGGGGGTTGACGAAGACGAATTTATTGTCGAATTCCACCCGACAGACTTCCTCATAGGGAAAAATGTTCCGATAGAGGTTCGGCTCCTGAATATCAAGAAGCGGGTATTGCTCCACGGTCGACCTCCCACTGAAACCCTTCTTCTTCATAATAACCATGCTCGTCTGTTCCTCCTTTCCTTCCCCTATTGGCTCCTGGTTTCGTTCAGAGATCGGAGAAGAATCTATACCTTTAACTTAATGGATAACTCTTCAAGTTGCTTGGGATCCACTTTCGAGGGCGCCTCCGTCATGAGATCGGTTGCTTTCTGGGTTTTCGGGAAGGCAATGACATCTCTGATGGAATCCGAATGGCTAAGGATCATAATGAGCCGGTCAAATCCAAAGGCAATCCCACCATGGGGGGGAGTTCCGTACTGAAGCGCTTCCAATAAAAAACCGAATCGCTCCCTGACCTCCTCTTCTCCCATCCCCAGTTTTTCGAAGACGAGGGACTGGATCTCGCGCAGATGATTTCGGATGCTCCCGCCCCCGATCTCTGACCCATTCAACACCAGATCATAAGCCTTCGCCTTCACCTGTTCGGGATGCTGCCGCAATTTTTCAATATCTTCATCCTTTGGAGCGGTGAAGGGGTGATGGACCGCTACAAGACGTTTTTCTGTCTCATCGTACTCCAAGAGCGGAAAATCTAAGATCCATACAAATCGGTAAACGTCCGAGGGGACCAGTCCTAACTTCTGGCCCAAGTGGAGGCGAAGGTTGGCCAGAGATTGATTGACTACTTTGGGTGGCCCGGCCACGAAGAGAAGAAGATCGTTCTCCGCAGCCTCGAGGACCTCCTCCACTCTTCTTCTCTCCTCATCGCTGATCGACTTCTGGATTGCCGACTGCCAACCATTCGGGCCGACTTTCGCTGAGATCAATCCTTTTGCCCCGTAGGCATAGACAATGGGGTTAAGATCGTCAATCTCTTTCCGTGATAACGAGCTTCCCCCTTTGACATTGACAGCTTTGATCACCTCTCCACGCTCAATCGCTTCCGTGAAGATCTTGAAAGAGGAATGCTTTAGGAGGGGGGTCACGTCCCTCAATTCCATTCCAAAACGGATGTCGGGCTTGTCCACACCATAGCGGTTCATCGCCTCTTCATAAGTCAGATGGGGAAAGGGTGTCTCAAGGCCCACCCCCAAGATCGTTTTGAAGATATGGACCATCAGACCTTCCATCGTTCTCAGAATATCTTCAACCCCGACAAAGGACATCTCCACATCGATCTGGGTAAATTCCGGTTGTCGATCTGAGCGGAGGTCTTCGTCCCGAAAACAGCGGACAATCTGAAAGTAACGGTCGAATCCTGAGATCATCAAGATTTGCTTAAAAAGTTGAGGGGACTGTGGTAAGGCGTAGAAATGGCCAGGATTGACCCTGCTTGGAACCAAATAGTCCCTCGCCCCCTCGGGAGTGCTTTTGGTGAGCATGGGCGTCTCGACCTCCAGAAATCCGAGTGCGTCAAAGTAATTCCGTACCTCTTTTGCCACACGGTGCCGGAGGATCAGATTCTGCTGAAGCTTGGGCCTTCTGAGATCTAAGTATCGATACTGGAGGCGTACATTCTCCGCGACTTCCTCTTCGTCTTCGATCAAGAAGGGTGGGTTCTTAGAAGGATTCAGGATTCTTAACTCATGGGCGATGACCTCAATTTCCCCGGTCTTTAATTTAGGATTTGACGTGCCTTGCGGACGGGTCACCACTTTCCCTCTTATCCCTACGACAAATTCGCTTCGAAGGGACTGGGCTTTCTCGTGGGCGTCCCGGTTCAACTCGGGGTTGAAGACCACCTGGACGATCCCTTGCCTATCCCGCAGCTCAACAAAAATGAGTCCACCCAGGTCTCTCCTTCGCTGAACCCATCCCAGAAGGGTCACCTCTCGGTTGACGTCCTTGTCACGCAAATCACCGCAGTAATCTGTTCGTCTCAGATCACCCAAAAGATCGATCATCATCTTCGTCTTGTAGTCCTCGGTCCCATAGTGCAGTAGTCCCACAACCTGATTTTCTTATCTCCACTATGAGACTACCAGACTAAGAGACTATAAGACTAAAGCCGTATCTTAACTGAATCTCCTTGAATGGTCAAGGAATTAGAGGGCTCTGCAGAGCAACCCTTTTAGATACTCCCCCTCGGGATGGCAAAGATTGAACGGATGATCGATCGGGTGTCCTCTCCGACCGAGAAGTTGGACTTCCCTTCCCCCATCCACTGCGGCAGAAACGACGATCTTCTGAAAAAGGTCCCATCCCACATGATGGGAGCAAGAGAAGGTAAAGAGGAGGCCTCCCTTTTTTAGCAACCGGAAGGCCTGAAGATGAAGATCCTTATATCCCCTTGAGGCACCTAAAAGGTGTCCCTTTCTTCTTGCAAAAGGAGGAGGATCAAGAATAATAATATCGTATCTGGGCTCAAGACCTCTCAGAACCTCAAAGGCATCCCCGCGGATCAATCGATGAGGCACTCCCCCCAGCCTATTCAGATCGAAATGTTCCTCTGCCATTGCCAAAGCTTCCTCAGAGGATTCGATTAGGGTCACCTCTTTTGCGCCTCCCCATCCCGCGTAAATTGAAAAAGCCCCGCTGTATGAGAAACAATCGAGAACCTTACTCCCGTGAGAAACGCTTCTCAGCTCATACCGATTTTCCCTTTGATCCAAATAGAATCCGGTCTTCTGCCCACCTTTGACATCGACCTGAAAATGGCAGCCATGCTCCTCCACCTCAATTCGATCAGACACCTCTCTCCCAAAAAGAAGGCCGGTAGCCTCCGGCAGACCCTCTTGTTTTCGTGTGGCCAGATCACTCCTTTCGTAGATCGATCGGGGGTTCAATTCGTGGACCAAGAGACCGACAAGAGATTCTTTCATCCGCTCCACTCCAGCAGTTAAGGACTGGAGCACCAAGGTCTCTCCGTAGCGGTCCACGATGAGTCCCGGAAGGAAGTCTCCTTCGCCATTGATGAGGCGATAAGCATTCGTCCTCCCTTTGAGAAAGCCTTCTCGCAATCGAGCGGCTCTTCTGATCCGCTGTTTGAAAAAAGGTGAATCAACGGGCTCCTTCTTTCGGGTCAACAGACGTAGGATAATCTGAGAATGTGGGTTGAGATGTCCCACTCCGAGGAATTCAGTCTCGCTTGAATAAACCTCTGCAAGGTCGCCGGGAGAAACCTCTCCTTCCACCTTTGCGATGGCCCCCGAAAAGACCCAAGGATGGCCCCTGAGCAGCGGCTTCTCCTTGCCTCTCTTTAGAAGGATCCTCGGAAGTCTTTCCATCCGTTTCCGTAAATACCCAGCTCCAAGCACCAATACTAATAATAACCAAATTCCAATGACCGAAATTTTGAGAGAACGTTCGTGGATGCCTGGTTATTGAGAGTTTGGTGACTGGAGATTATTTGGAGCTTGCCTGCCTACCGG
>CAYMTD010000248.1:0-4198 GCA_964393245.1 uncultured Syntrophaceae bacterium | reverse complement strand
GTATGCACACGGTGTGCAGTTTTTTCGGTTTTCCCTCGTGAGAATTTCTGTGCTGATTTGTTTTTCCTTTAGCCGACTTCAGTTGGTAGAGAATCCACCAGCTTGTAGCTGGTGGTAGTTCAATTTTCATCGCCACAAAAATAAAAAACCCAGTCTTCAGAAGAAAGACTGGGTTTTTTTACATCACCCTTCACAGCCTTCCACCGAAGACTCAACGTGAAGCATATTCAGGCAGGTTTTCTGGCTTACGGATCGTCCTACTCCTTGCCCCTTCCCGCCCTACGACCCCTCTACACGCTCAGGGCTTCGGGCAGTGGATCTGGCAAGTTTCGTCCCCGATTACAGCGGCGTGGCCGTCCCCGATTCTCACGGAGTTCCCTTTTCGGCTTCAAGCCACCTGAGTACGGGCTATTCACTAATTCTTTTTATCACAAATTCTAAGGAAAAGTCAAACTGATTGATCAATCAGGTTTCTTCTTCTCCAAATGTCATCTTATACGCCTGATTGGCGAACTGAGTGAGGTGTCCGAGATCGAGAGCCGTCTCTTTGTTCACCTCTTGCCAAATATCCTCCGGCAAATCCCAATCTCCGACCAGAAGGTTCTCCTTAAGTTGGTTTTCACTTTTCACGCCGATAATCACAGCGGTGATTCTCTTATCATGGAGAGGCCAGGAGAGGGCGAGTTGAATTTTTGAAATCCCTGTTTTCTGGGAAAGCTCAGTAAGTTTCTCCGCAACCATAAAGCCCCTCTGATGCCAAAACCTTGGACCGTCAATCTCAGAGCGGTAGAACAAACGGGTTCCCGGAGCAGGTTTTTCTTCTTTCTGGTATTTCCCGAGAAGGATCCCTCCGCCCAAGGGGCTCCAACAGGTTACCCCCATCCCTTGGTCTTTGCAGGCGGGCAAGATCTCCCTTTCTGCTTCCCGGTTGATGAGGTTATAGAGATATTGTCCGCAGGTGAGCTTCTCAAGGTTGAAGAGGGCGCTGATGCCGTTGGCCTTTAGAATCTGCCATGAGAAAATGTTGCTACACCCAAGATATCGGACCTTTCCCTGACAGACCAGATCATTCAAGGCCCTCATGGTCTCTTCTAAGGGAGTGAAGAAATCTGGCCCGTGCATGTAGTAGAGGTCAATAAAATCCGTCTGCAGACGACGCAAACTTGCTTCACAGGCCTCCATGACATGCTTCCGAGACAACCCTTTGGCATTAGGAGACTTCCCGGTCCGAAAGAAACATTTGGTAGCTAAAACGATTTCATCTCGCTTTTTATCCCTGAGGGCCTCTCCGATAATTTCCTCGGAGACACTCCCTGCGTAGATATCTGCGGTATCGATGAAATTGCCTCCCGCATTCAAATAGTGATCGATTATTTCTTTCGAAGTCTTCCGATCGCAACCCCAATCCTTGGCACCAAGAGTCATGGTCCCTAAGCAAACACGAGACACCAAAAGCCCAGTCTTCCCCATATACCGATATTTCATATGCCCCTCCTTTATGCATGGATATGCATGGATCTGCGGTTGTGCTATTTTGGTTTCAGATCATTCTATGTTCCTCTGATGGAAAAGAAAATAAAATTCGTTGGCCAATGCCTCTCCCCCTTCGGCTTCCAATTGCAAGAAAGCCTCTTGAGGGGGAGGGGGACGTATACCACCAAAGTTCTCTCAAAATTGACAGGCATTAAAAATTGTAGTATTTTTAATAAACTAAAGGGGTTACGTTATAGGAGGCTTCCCCCTTTTTATGTTGTAGAAGGATGTCCGATTGAACGGTGATGAATTGAAACAAGTCCTTTCACTCGTCTCAAAACCCGTCAGGTATCTCGGGCAGGAGTTCAATTCAATCAGAAAGGACCCTGCCCAGATCAAGTTGAGCTTCTGCCTGGCATTTCCCGATGTCTATGAAGTGGGGATGTCCCATCTCGGAATTCAAATCCTCTATCATGTGCTCAATGGGAAAGAAGGGGTGGCCTGCGAGAGAGCCTTCGCTCCCTGGGTGGATATGGAGAGGGTGATGAGACAGAAGGGCCTCCCTCTTTCTTCCTTGGAATCCTCCACCCCGCTCCATCAGTTTGACATACTGGGTTTCTCGCTGCAATATGAACTCGGTTTCACCAATGTCCTCAATATGCTCGACCTCTGCGCGATTCCCTTTTTCTCAGAAGAGAGGGATGAGCGATTCCCGCTGGTTATTGCAGGGGGTCCAGCGGCCTTCAACCCAGAGCCCGTAGCTGATTTCTTCGATGCCATCGTCATCGGTGATGGTGAAGAAATCGTCCTGGAAATCTGCGATCAAGTGATGGCGTGGAAAGAGGGGAGCAAAAATAAAGAAGAGCTCTTGAAGTCCCTCTCTGAGCTCGAAGGGATCTACATCCCCAGCCTTCACACGAAGGGCGAAAAAATTCGAAAGCGATTTGTCTCAGACCTCAATCTGTCGCCTTTCCCCACCTGCCCGATCGTCCCGTACATGAAAGTGGTCCACGACCGTCTCAATTTGGAGATCGCCAGGGGCTGCAAGAGGGGGTGCCGTTTTTGCGAAGCGGGATTCATCTACCGGCCTTACCGGGAAAGAAGTCCAGAGCGCATTCAGGAAGTGATCCGCCTGGCCCTGAGGCGGACGGGCTACGAAGAGGTCTCGCTCCTCTCTCTCAGTGCAGGGGACTACGCTTCCATTGGGCCTCTTCTCTCCCATTTAATGGACCGATACGAATCGAAAAAGGTGGCTGTCTCTTTCCCTTCGTTGAGGATCGAGAGTGTGGTCAAGGATCTCGCCGCGGAAGTGAAACGCGTCAGGAAGACAGGATTCACCATCGCCCCCGAAGCAGGGACGGAACGGATGCGAAGGGTGATCAACAAGGAGATGGATGAGGGGGTTCTCTTCGAAGGCTTAGCCGACCTCTTCTCAAAGGGATGGAAGGGCATCAAACTCTACTTCATGATGGGCCTTCCGTCAGAGCGAGAGGAGGACTTAAGAGGAATCGTCCGCCTGGCCAAGGAGATTTCTTCCTTGGGAGAGAGACAGAAGATTTATCCCAGCATCAATGTCAGCGTCTCGACCTTCGTTCCCAAGCCTCATACCCCCTTTCAATGGGAATCTCAGATTCCTCTGGAGGAGATGAAAGAGAATCTCTCTTTGTTGAGAAGCGAGTTAAGAAGGAACACCCTCCGTTTCAAATGGCAGGATCCTCATCTGAGCTTTTTGGAGGGGATATTTTCCATGGGGGATCGCCATCTCTCTCGTGTCCTGATCGAGGCACATCGGCTGGGATGCCGATTTGACGGTTGGAGTGACCAGTTTCATTATCCCCGCTGGAAAGAGGCGTTTGAGAAGGCAGGAGTGAAGATGATTGCCGGCACACGGAGAAAGGACTTCAGTGAAGTTCTTCCTTGGTCCTTCATCGATACTGGGATAGAGCCTGCGTTTCTGTGGGAGGAGTATCAGATGGGCTTGAGGGAGGAGACGAGTCCCTCCTGCCGAGAGGATTGCTACCGGTGTGGGGTTTGCGATGGGGCGTCGATCCGGGTAAGGGAAGGCCATTCCAAAATGATCCCACGGACAGAGAAGGGGGGAGAAGGAAGGAACCGGAGGAGGCCCGTGAACCAAAAGGTTCGACTCCGTTTCACGAAGGAAGGGGAAGTTCGATTCATCAGTCACCTTGAATTGGCCCATCTCTTTCATCGCGCTTCAAGAAGGGCTGACCTGCTCCTCTCCTACTCGGAGGGCTTCCATCCAATGCCACGAATCATCTTTGCCACAGCCATTCCGGTAGGGATGGAAAGCCGGATGGAAATCGTCGATATGGAATTGGAAGGCCGAATTCCCCCGCGTGAGGTTCGAGAGAGGCTTAACCAAATGCTTCCACAGGGGATTCGAATCGTCGAAGCCGAGGAGGTTCCGTTGAATGCTCCAGCCCCTTCTCTGCTAGCCACTTCGGTCTATTGGATGCCTTTGGATCGTCTCATTTCGGAAGATGAGGCCAGGATGCGAATTCGGAAAGCCCTGGAGAATGAAGAATTCATCCTTCATCAGGAGAGAAAGGGGAAGGGGAGGACGGTCGATGTTCGGCCATTAATCCAGAAGATGGAGGTAAAGGAGGGGAGGGACGATTCAAGGGAAGCTTCTTCCTGGGGAATTGAACTGGTTCTGCGGAATGGAACGGGCAGGACAGCCAAACCCACAGAAATCATCGGAGCG
>CAYMTD010000247.1:0-4204 GCA_964393245.1 uncultured Syntrophaceae bacterium | reverse complement strand
ACATGCACCAACTTTGCGGGATGACTAAGGACGGTTCTTTATTCCCTCTGATTTAATTATAATCATGCACTTCCCGGAGAGCAAGGTCGTCCTCGTCAGCAGTTTCTCATGCGAAATAGAGCGTGCTTCGCAAATACGGAGGATTGGTACTTTGCAGGTGTGGGGAACGCAGGTACGCGTTCCCTGTCTAATCCCTTGATCCCATTGAATTATTCCAAAGCCTCGATTGCTTCTTTCACAATCTTTCCTTCCAGAGATACTTCCTTGTAAATCTCCTCAACGGCAGTTGCATCCAGCCTTTCGAAATCTTTTTCAAGAGGGGTGATGAGGAGCCCCCCCATATCGATTACCCCTGGGCTGACCACAACCCGGGCATTCCCTTCCTTAAAAAAGATGTCAGGGCGATGCTTCCGGCGAGGGAAGATTACAAGGCGCGATTTGCCACCCTCGTAGAATCCAGAGATATTCACCATGGGCTCTTCGTCAGTGGAAAGGACTTTTTTCAGCGTTTTCAGAAGATCTTTCAGAACGCGCTCGATGACTGACGGAGTCACTCCTTGAAGGATGATGGCTTCTCGGCCCAGCTCTCTCACAAGATAGAGGAGAACACCATCAGTTTCTTTAATCAGACTGAGCCTTTTCTCCTCCCGGATCTCTTTTTCAATGGGCATCTTTCCTGAAGGGGCCACCTGAAAATGGAGATGGTCGGGTGCGGAGGCGCCGCATTTCGGTCCATTATAAAGGACCGTCCAATTTGGACCTAAGTCAACGATAAGCTGGAGGTAGCTCCCGATATGTTCGTCAATGGCCTGGAGGCGATGATCTACATGAGAGACGGTAAAATGAGAGGAAAAAACAGGCTTCGGATTGCCGAGAATTAGGTATTCGCTTCGGTAGAGGATCCCTTTCTGGCCCTTAGGAAGATGATCCAGACAGAGAAAGCATCCTTGCTCCCTTGAATTTCCTTTAATGACATCGGCTGTACAGCTTTTGATTCTTCCGGGATTATATTGGAGGCGGGCTAAAAATCCCCGGCAGGGCAAATCACGCTCCCTGACATTCTTCAGAGATTCGTATCCCTTTCGAAGATCCCGCCAGCCCCTTTTCTGATCGGATAGGAGCTTGAGGCAAAGCCCGGAAAGACTTTCACCCCCATCGTAGGTGCTATGAGTCTTGTTGTTGAGGAGTCTACCCCTCCCTGATTTCTTGTAACCGATGAGGTGGCTCACTGTGGTTTTTCCCATGGTGAAAGGTTCTTCGCGGACAAATAGAAATCCCTCTTTTCTGTAGAAGGCGAGGGCCTGCCTGTTTTTCACCATGACGCCGATCCAAAGTTCATCAAGACCGCTTTCTGCGGCGTGTCCTTCCGCTGCCCCCAGGAGCTTTGAACCAATATCGTGCCCCTGAAACTCCGGAAGAAGATAGAGTGAGGAGACATAAAGGTGATTTTCATCCTCGTTCAAGAAAAGCCTTGCATACCCGGCAATATGGTCGTCCACTTCTGCAATAAAACCGTGTGTGAAGGGGTCCTCGAACATCCTGAGGAGAGATGCTTCTGTGTAATGAGTGTCAAAATAGGACCTGAGGTCAGCTTCGGGGATGAAGCTCGAGTATGCAGAGATCCAGGAATGCCAGGTGATTCGTCTGATGGACTCAAGGTCAGTTTTCTGCCAGTGCCGTATAACAGTTTCCATAGCTGACAAGCATGCTCCACGAAAATCAGCACAGAGCAGAGAGCATAGGATCTAACTAAGGGTTACCCGGTTTGTTGAGTTCATCGAGTTTGTTGGGTTTAACCCTATAAACCCAACAAACCCAAGAAACCCAACAAACTTTGGCTTCCCCTATGCCCTTTGCTCTATGTCCCTTGCGATCTTTTGGCGGGTGGCAATCTCCTCGGTTCGGATCTTGTCCTTGAAAGCATCCTTTCGGTTTATTTCCTCGATGCTCAACCCTGCATCACTATTGCCCGACCATCGTCTGCAGAGGTAAAGGTTTTCATAGATCCTTCCGACTCGGTATTCCCGACAGATTCGCAGTGCGGCTGCGTAATCCTCACCGTAACTTACGTTAAGAAATCCGATCTTACGCATGAGGCTCGTGTTGAAAGCCCGTGGGGCACCGAGCCCGTTGATGCGCAGGGCGTTGTTGTGACCATTCGCATCCGTCCATTCGCGATGGTCGACGAGACCTGGGGGAATTTCCTGCAAGTTGGAATCGACCAGAGTATAGGAGCCGATCACCAGGCCGTAGTTTCCCTGACGAAGCATGTCAACCATCTTCTGAAGGGTGTGGGGGCTACTGTAAAGATCATCCGAATCGAGTTGGACGGCATAGCGGCCGGAGGCCTCAGAGTGAAGGGCCTCGTTCCAGCAGCCACCGATCCCAAGATCCCGCCTTTTGGGAACGATGTGCTTCAAGGTAGAGTGGTGCTTAGCAAGATCGTTTAAGATTGTGGCTGTTCCGTCTGTTGAGTGGTTGTCCACAACGATGACGTTGAATGAAAAATCGGTTTCCTGCGACAGGGCGCTTTTAACGGCCTCGGCAATCGTTTCTCTTCGGTTCCGCACAGGAATGATGACAGAAGCCTCAACCAGAAAGGATTTGTCTGTCCGCTCCACCTCCTTGAAGTTAGGGGGAAGATAAGCCCCGATCTTCTTCAGGTAATCCGTGAAAACGGCTTCCATTTCCTTCTGAATGACTCGATTCTGGGGATCAAGGTATGCGAATAATCTTTCACTTGGAGAGGGTCCGTTCGTTTTGATCAGCGAATAGAGCGGCTCCTTCAGATGATGGATAGGATGATCGATGGAGACCTTCAGGCGAAGATCGTAGAGGCCCGCAGATTTAACCTGCGGTATGCCCCCATATCTTTTCAGGGCCTTCCGGATAGCGGAGGTTGAAAACAGGGTCATGGCGCCGAAGTCGAAATCATCGCGAACACTCCCCGGCTGATAATCAATCAAGGGATGAAAAATCTTTTCGTGCTCGCTTACGTCATAGAAATCCGAATAGACCATGCCTGCTTTTGTGGACTCTGCAATCTCCAGAAATCTTTCCAGGGCTTTGAGCTCGGGCGAAATTTGCTTGACCTCTGATAAGAGGAGAAGGTACTTCGTCTGGGTCTGATTCAAGATGAGATCGAGGGTTTTCTGCGAGGGAAGTGGTCCGGCAACAAGAACATGACACTTGTCCCCGGTGAGATGAAGTGGTTCCTGGCTGATGGCTATAACCCGTTCGACCAGCGCCGACTCCCACAGAGAAAGGAAGGTCTTTTCAAAGAAAGTTCTTGGGCTGTAAGGAGTGACAACCGTGAGAGGCTTCATTCGAGATTTCCTGCCGCCTCCTTTTTCTCTATTGCCCGCTGACAGTTTGAGCAGAGCTCTCTTAGTCGAGAGAGCGTTGGCACTTGTGAGGTTGCAAGAGAAAGATTACAGAGTCCAGAGGGAATGTGCCGGAGGTAAGCCTTAAGCGCTTTCTTGAGCCCTAAGAATCCATATGCTCCCAGGGCTTGCATGAGGCGCTGTGCCGAGGCCTCCCAGAAAGCCTTCTGGAAATTGTCCCAATCGAGATCCCAATTCCTGATCCTGTAGTAATGGGACAGGAGTTCACCACGCTCGCGATCGGAAAAGCTCACATAGGGATCGCAGAGAAGTGAAGCGAGATCGTAAAAAGGGGTTCCAAAGCGCATCCCCTGAAAGTCGAGGAGGAACGGTTCTCCGTCACGGATCATTATATTCTGCGATTGGAGGTCCCGATGCACGAGGCAGCGCATCGTTCGTAGGAGTCGTTCTGCCAGCCTCGAAAGTTCTGCCTCGAGTTCCTGTTCGAAGGATGTCTCGAGTTCGACCCCACAAAAGGCCTTGACGAAATGCTCCTTGAAGTAGTCTCGCTCCCAGCGATAGAGATCCGAACTGAAACCTTCCATGATCCTTACACGGTTCGAAGGAAAATCTCTTTCGGGAAATGAATGGAGCTTGCATGCGGTGGCAAGCGTCTTGAGGTAAAGGGTTCTTCGAATTTCCCAGGGTTCTTTTCGAAGAGACCAAAGATCGGTATCTCCCAGATCTTCCATGGCGATCAAACAGGAGGTCGGGTCGTGACGGATGAGCTGAGGCACCGAGACGCCTATCGTGCGGAGAAACTCGGCGATCTCGGCGTAATAAGAGTTCTCAACCCGCTTAGGGTCGTAGGAGATTAGAAT
>CAYMTD010000246.1:1304-4209 GCA_964393245.1 uncultured Syntrophaceae bacterium | reverse complement strand
ACGTATATTCGAACCGGAGGTAGTAATTCTTAGCTAAGAATCCACATTCCACGATCTCTTTGTCGCGCGGGGGGTTTCGCCGATAATACTGTCTGTATTTTCCTTCAAGGAGTTGCTGGATTCCTTTGATCCTGGTCAGTTGATCTTGAATCTCCCTATAGGTCTTACGGATTTCGGCAACGATATCATGCGGCAGATTCCTCTCCGGTGTCACCATGTGACAAATCTCCCGAAAATGAGCAACTGACTCTTTGAGGGTGAGGTGGCTGCTTTTTAGAATCTGTTCCAACCCTGCTGCATATCCCTGACCTTGCTCCATCTACCTAACCTTTCTTCAAAGATAAATAACACTCGCCTCAATATTCCAGCCGACCGAACCACTTGGCGCCCCTGGCGTGACTCGAACACGCGGCACACGGATTAGGAATCCGTTGCTCTATCCACCTGAGCTACAGGGGCGGTGAAAATATTTCCGCATTTTTTGTTGAATGAATATTCCTGGGCAAAAGGCGGAGTCCAGTCAATTTCTTGGTGGATTGCTTCGATTATGCCTTTTTTCTCCTTTCCCCTGCATGGAGCTCGGTATTGTCCCTGTGGTCATTCAGGTCTTTTCCTATTTCAGAGACATCAGTCTTCAGGATTGCCACATCAGTCTTCAGGATGGAGACATCGGTCTTCAGAGTTGCCACATCGGTCTTCAGGATGGAAACATCAGCCTTCAGAACGGAGACATCGGCTTGAACTCCCAGTATCGTTTTCCTAAGATCCCCATGCTCCCTTTGGTTTTCCTCTTTGTGGCGGTCCAGGGTCTCCCTAACCATACTAATACCTTCTATCACGGTATCAAACTTTTCCTTTACATCTTCCAACACGATTTTTAGCTCATCTGAGGCCATTCGGTATTCTCCTCTTAACCTTTCTAACCTAACATCACCCCATCCAAATAGTCAACCGAAATTTTGGACCGGCCTTTTACCTCATCAATATCGTGATCGGTTCATTCCCCAAAAATGGGAAAAGAGTTGATGGACTTGACAATAGAATTTGAAAAGGCTATCTGAATGCTGAGAGAAAGAAAATCCGGTTCTGAATCCAAACGCAATTGATTTGTTGTCAAATTCCAGATTCCGAAATAAGTTCGGAATGACACACTATATGAATCAAAAGATTCAAGAGATTGTTGCTGATCTGAAAGCGTATCTCGAATATCTTAAGGGGATGGGGATCGAGGCTCTTCCGGCCGCGGAAGAGAAAGTAGGTAAAACGGTTCCATCCAAAGCGCCAACCCTAAAGGATATCCGGGAGGGATTGGGGGATTGCAAAAGGTGTAAACTCCATCGGACGCGCCGGACCATTGTCTTCGGAGAGGGGAACCCAAATGCAAAACTGATGTTCGTCGGCGAGGGTCCAGGGTATGATGAAGACGTTCAAGGAAGACCTTTTGTTGGGAAGGCGGGGCAGCTCTTAACTAAGATCATTCAGTCGATCCGTCTCGAGAGAGGGGACGTTTACATTGCCAATATCATCAAATGCCGCCCTCCTCAGAATCGGAATCCTGAACCTGACGAGATTGAAAGCTGCACTCCTTTTTTGATGAAGCAGATTCAGGCCATTCAACCCAAAATCATCTGTGCCCTCGGGACCTTTGCTGCCCAGACACTCCTTCGGACAGATGCAAAAATTACTTCGCTCCGGGGCAAGGCCTTCGAGCTTGGAGGGATCAAGGTCCTTCCTACCTACCATCCTGCCTTCCTGCTACGCAACCCTGATAAGAAGAGAGAGGTCTGGGAAGATATGAAACAGATCGCCGAATGGCTGGCCAAAGGGTAAGCCTAAGCCTTAGTCCGTAGAAAATCCCAGACGGTAATTTAGTTGGAACCCCTTCTCTTGCAACGCCTCCAAGACCGCCCGGACGCCTTCTCGAATCAAAAGCTCCCAAATGGAAAATTTCTTTTTGGGGTAGAGGACGTTGGGCTTTCCCTCGATTCCAACCAACTTTGCCGTTGCATCAATGGCATCGTCAAGATTTCCGATCTGATCCACCAGGCCTAATTGTTTGGCCTGCTCCCCGGTCAAGATGCGACCGTCTGCAATCTGTGCCACCTTCAAACGATCTAATTTCCTTCCCTCAGCCACCGCCCTAATGAATTGCTGGTGGACGTTATCGATCACCTCTTGGATGATCCTCTTCTCTTCAGGCGTCATTTCTCGGAAAGGGGAGCCGATATCTTTATGCTCGCCGCTTTTGAGGACCACTCCCTTGATCCCTATCTTCTTGAAGAGCTCCTCAATATTCGTAAACTCCATGAGGACTCCGATGGACCCTGTGATCGTTCCGGGATTGGCAACGATGAGGTCCGAGGCACAGGCAATATAGTAACCCCCTGAGGCGGCCACCGATCCCATGGAAGTGACAATTTTCTTCTTCTCCCTCACCTTTAGGACTTCCCGATGAATCTCCTGAGAGGGACCCACCCCTCCCCCGGGGGAATCGATCCGAAGGATGATTGCCTTCACGCCATCATCCTCGAGATATTGGTGAATCTCTTCGATGATTCCCGACGATTGGGTGATGACTCCCCGGATTTCCACGACGGCAATCTTATCTCCAAAGGCAAAACGGCTCGATGGTCCCGCGGACCGGCCAATGAAGTAAAGCGCAGAGAAGAAAACCATAAGCAATACCACGATCACTCCCAGCCCGATTAGGATCCGTTTTTGTTTCATAAGGCCTCCCCTATTTAAATAAGCATAAAGTATAACATAAACTACCGTTCACTCAGTTTGCTGAGTTTATTGAGTTGCTTGGGTTAACCCATTATGAATCGTACCGACTCACCCGACAAACTCACAGACTCTCATGGACGCAAAGCGCTTAACGCTATGCCTGCCCGCCGGTAGGTAG
>CAYMTD010000246.1:0-1204 GCA_964393245.1 uncultured Syntrophaceae bacterium | reverse complement strand
TGTTAATCCATCCCATAGGCCTTGGCGATATATTCCATTTCGTCCTGGCGGGTGATAACCTGTTCATCGAGCCGTGCCTTGAGCAAATCAGCCAGTGTCTTCCGAATCGAGGGCCCCGGTTTGATTCCCATCTGAATCAAATCCCTCCCTTTGAGCAGAGGCTTTGTATCTTTCAATTGAGTGAAATAGAGAGAGATATATCGTCGTGTCGGCATCTTGGAGGTCTTGGCCATCATAAAGAGCTTTGACTCCGTCGAAAGGGGATCGAGCAGGGTATAGATCTCCGATCGTTTCGGATGGAAATTGGCTTGAATCCATGAGAAAATCTGCAGGAGGGCGTGGTCGGCCTGGCGTTTGCCTTCCACCACTTTATCTCGGATCTTGGCATTCATCGCCAGCCGTTGACAAAGTTCGTCGATTTCTCCCTCTTTCAGAAAGTCGATGAGACCGTAGAAATAGATGAGCCAGCGCTCATACCTCTCATCCAAAAAGAGCAAATCAAACCAAGAAACGACATGATGGATCTGCTCAAAAAGGGTTTGCATACTCTCTTCCCATTTGAGGTGGGGATGGAGGAGAGGGAGGAGATGAAAATCGCCCATCCGCTTCAGTGCTGGAATGGGGTTCTCCTCTTGAAGGATGAGGATGAGCTCGGAGAGAATTCGGCCTCCTGAGAGACGATCCAGGAAGCCCATCCTGACTGCATTTTTCAGCAGATGCTGGGTATGTTTTCCAATCTGAAACCGAAACCTCTGCTCAAAACGGATGGCCCGGAAGACCCGGGTCGGATCCTCTACGAAGGAGAGATTATGAAGGACGCGAACGACTTTTTCCTTGATATCTCTCAACCCCCCAAAAAAATCGATCAATTCTCCAAAGGATTTCGGGTTCAGTTGAATCGCAAGGGCGTTGATCGTGAAATCCCGCCGGTAGAGATCCATCTTGATCGAGCCCCTTTCCACAGTGGGAAGGGCTGCAGGAGAATCATAGACCTCGATGCGGGCCGTCGCCACATCGACCTTCAAACCGTCGGGAAAGAGGATGATGGCTGTACCGAATTTTTTGTGCGTGCGAATTCGGCAGGGGAACCTCTTTTCAAATTGCTCAGCGAACCGGATTCCGTCCCCTTCGACCACAATGTCCACATCGAAGTTATCCACCCTCATCAGGAGGTCCCTGACAAACCCACCCACGGCATAGACCG
>CAYMTD010000245.1:0-4240 GCA_964393245.1 uncultured Syntrophaceae bacterium | reverse complement strand
TTCCCATACCTCCTGGCGATCTTTGTAGCGGTCAAGGCTTTTCAAGCCTCCGGGGCCCTTGAATTTGCCCAGGGGTTGCTCCGGGGTCTCCTGGACATCTTCGATATTCCTATCGACGTGGTCTCGATCGCTCTCGTCAAACCTTTGTCCGGAAGCGCTTCGCTCGGCGTGTTCAGCAATATCGTCGAAACGACCGGTCCGGATTCCTTGGCAAGCCGGATTTCTGCGGTCATCATGGGAAGCGCTGAGACGACCTTGTACGTGCTGGCGGTCTACCTGGGCGCAGTGGGAGTGAAGAGAACCCGATATCTGGTCCCGGTCTGTGTCTTTGCTGACCTGGTGGGGATCATCATCGCAATCGCCATTGTCAAATTCTTTTTTCATTCCGGCTGAAGCAGCTGCACGGTATAGAAGTTGCGGGGCCAGCTGTAAGAAACGGATCAATTCAGGACGAACTTGGGAGAACTTGGGGTCAGGCTTAAATAAATAAGTATTTGGGGTCTTATCCGTGATGAACTTCGCTGCATTCTTGATCCGAAAGATGTGCATCGAAGAGACTTCTCTGGCGAAACCTTCCGCATCTTAAAGGAGAAAGAAATCCGCCAATTCGGCCAATACCGCACCCGCTTCATGGGCTTCGACCAAGCGTCATCCAAATTAGGGCACAAGACATCTCTCCTGAGCACGCAAAGAATTTGCTCCTCAACATCCTCAATAAGTTCGCCGAGAATCTTCTTCAAGGGGCTTTGATTTCGGTGGATGAAGAGAAATCAAGGGTTCGTTTGCTTCCCCTAAGAAGAGACAAAACGGAATAGCACAACCGACGAAGCCATAGAAAAATGGCAGGATTTGGGAAGGTGACCCGGTGCCAGGCAACGGTAATTCGGCACTGAGAGAGCCTCATCCGAGAAGTCCTATGGCTCAGGGCGAAAAACTCGAACAGGGGTCTTGGAGATAACTGAATTTTTCAGTCAACTTCCTGGGTTTCGCTTATCTCTAAAATTACTACTAAAAATGCGATCGCAACTATAGTAGTAATTAGAAAAACCAGTGGGGGATCTATAAAAAAGTTTGCCCTTCTAAACATGTTTGAACACCCCTCCGTTGGAACCCCCTGCCTACAGGCAGGCAGGGATTTCAAATTGAATAAAATTCGCTAACTCGTCTGCACTTTTGACCGAGGCATCATTAAATAGACGAAAGATCCCAGGCCAGAGATACTTAAGCCGCGCTTCATAACTTTTTGTTCTTGCTTATTGACACTGGACTTCTTTCTTCTTAGATTAAAAAAAATAACCCGAAAAGCGAACTCTCAGTTTTCTACGGACGATTTATTATGAAATCGAGACGCTTGTTATTAATCGTGTTGGTCTTTTTGACAGGGAGCTGCGCTTCCGGCCCGAGAGCGAACCTTATGGAAATCGACTGGGGGAGCCGAATTGGAACGTACACCTACGAGGAAGCGTTGGCCGAGTTGGGCAAGCCCGACGTCATCGGCGAATCGAGCGAGGGCATGATTGCGGAGTGGGTGATTCGCCGAAGCCCAATGGTCTCCGTTGGATTTGGCTTTGGAGCTTGGGGTTACGGCCACCACACGTCCACGGGAGTGGGAGTTGGAACCTCGGTGACACCCCCGCCAAGCGGAGAACACCTGCACCTGAGATTCGACAAGGATGGCAAGCTCGCGGCGTGGGCAAAGGTGAGATACTGACAGGGCAATGCTTCGTTAGTCCATTTGACCCTCACCACCGACCCACCTTTCACGATTGATTCGTTAAGAAGGAAAGTTGGAGCTTTAGGAATGGGTAAAGGAGAGCAAGCGTGAAGCGGACGGCTTTTTGCTTATGCTTATTGATCTTTGGCTTGGGCCTCAATTCTTGCGAGCTTTGAGCAGGCGATTGTGGGGATGAATTCGGGTGAATCGAAAAGAGTTTTGGTGACAGCCGGTCAAGCTTTTGGGCCACACCTGGATGAGATGGTTGTGGTACTCGATCGGAGGCGACTGCCAGAGCGATTAAACCCCAAGGAGGGTGATCGGATACAACTTCAGGCACCGAGCGGCGAAACAATGATGGCCGCTGTAACGGATGTCTCCAGTTCCACCATCACGATTGAGTGCAACTATCCCCTGGCGGGCAAAGACCTGATTTTTGATATCGAGTTCATAGATGTGGTTCAGCCGGAATAGTCAAGCCCTGGCCTCCGGGCTAAAGGAATGTAGGAAATTGGCAGGAGCGGTCCTCCCTCCTACGGCAGGGAGTTCAGCCTTCAAAATCATGGTGGCGGTGCAGGGATTTGAACCCCGGACACTGCGGATATGAGCCGCATGCTCTGACCAACTGAGCTACACCGCCAAGCGGTTTAAATTTTTACCTAAACTCCATCAATTGTCAATTAAAAATTAAGAGAGTTTTCAGAGAACAGGTCGAACTCTCTTGATTACGGAGATTAAAAAAGAGGATTGCACAGATTTCTTCACGTTTTAGAAATCTATGATTACACAGATTTTGTGACTTCTTAGAGATCTCCCCTACGAAAATTTTTCGCCTATTGGTCTCGCCTTTAGTATAATGTATTAAGATAAAAAGTTTCCACCGCTAACCCAACGGCTCAGATATCTGCGCAAGAAAGGACAGAATTCAATGTACCTCTCCCATTTGGAATGTCCGAAGTGCAGTTCTACTTATGAAAGTGAACGACCGATTCATCTCTGCGGATGCGGCTCTCCCCTATTGGTCCGCTATGATCTGAAAAAAGTAAAGAAAACCTTTCGCAAAAAAGCGTTAGCTTCGAGAAACGAGAACTTCTGGCGGTATCGGGAATTGCTTCCCGTCCGAAACGAAGAGAACATCGTGTCCCTCGGAGAGGGGGTGACCCCACTTATTCATCTGAAAAAGTCAGGGTTAAGGCTGGGTTTCAATTCCCTTTATCTAAAAGATGAAAGCCTCATCCCGACAGGGACCTTCAAGGCTCGGGGCGCAGCTGTCGGTGTGTCTCGTGCCAAGGAGCTCGGGATTAAAGTTTTAGCTATGCCAACCAACGGAAATGCAGGAGGTTCGTGGGCGGCTTATTGTGCCAGGGCAGGAATTCGGGCAATTATCGTCATGCCTCAGGATGCACCAGTAATTAACAGGAAAGAGGTGGCCATTACCGGGGCAGATCTCTATTTGGTCAATGGATTGATCAGTGATGCCGGCAAGATTGTTGGAAGGGCAATTGCGGAATATGGCTGGTACGATGCCTCCACTCTGAAGGAACCCTACAGGATTGAAGGTAAGAAGACGATGGGCCTTGAGATCATGGAGCAGTTGGATTGGAAGGTGCCCGATGTCATTATTTACCCAACAGGTGGAGGAGTGGGGATTATTGGGATCTATAAAGCTCTAAGGGAGCTCCAAGAGATTGGCTGGATTGGGGAGAAAACGCCAAGGCTCGTGTCGGTTCAGTCAGCCGGTTGCGCACCGATTGTTAAGGCATGGGAAGAGAGGAGATCAGAATCCACCTTCTGGAAGGATTCTAAGACGATCGCCTTTGGTCTGAATGTCCCAAAGGCATTAGGTGATTTTCTTATTCTCGAGGCTCTCTATAAGACGAATGGATGCGCCGTCGCTGTGGGAGACACCGAGATTCTCAGCACTCAACAGATGCTGGCAAGTGAAGAGGGGATTTTTTGCTGTCCAGAGGGGGCCGCGACTTTGAGCGCGGCTATCCAACTGATCAAGAAAGAGTGGATCAAACCGAACGAGAAGGTTGTTTTGCTAAATACAGGAACCGGTCTCAAATATCCGGAGACCGTTCATACGGAACCACCGCTCTTGCAACCTGATGACCAGCTTCCTGCGCCCTAACTGGGTGATTTTTCTGAAAGGGTTATGTTATGATGTGATGCAATGACCGCTGAGAAGGCCATCATCCTTCTTCTTCTCCCCGTCCTCTGGGCTGGAAGTGATGCCTTTCCTTCAAATTCCAGTATGAATTTCGGTATTCAATCCCACTCTCTCAAGATTCAGATCGAGCCTCACAACCATCTTCTTCAAGCAGAAGATGAGATTGAAATTCTGTTGCATCAAGACAGAACAGAGTCCATTAGCCTCCTTCTTTACTCAAAGTTGATCATTAAAAGCATCGTCAATTCCAAGACAGGAGAACGACTCCGTTGGCATGAGGTCCCATACTCAGACCGGTAGAAGCAATTGAATATCTCACTCAAGAAGATGGGCAAAGGCCCCGCTTCCCTATC
>CAYMTD010000244.1:0-4281 GCA_964393245.1 uncultured Syntrophaceae bacterium | reverse complement strand
AGAAGCAATTTACCAGATTGGTTGATGATGTTTCGGCTTTAGTGAAAGAAATTGACGTTTAGATTTACGGAGACGCTAATGGTTGAACAATACGCAATCCCTGCCTGTCCGGCAGGCAGGCGCAATCCCCAATCCGAGATTAGTAAGTTACACGTCCAGATGATTATCTCGGGTGTGGGCGGTCAGGGCGTGCTCTTGGTCACCCGGATCTTCGCTGAGTTTGCGCTAAAAGAGGGATATCCCCTTATTGGTTCGGAAGATCACGGGATGAGCCAGCGAGGTGGCTCCGTGATGACCCATCTGAAAATTGGAAATTTCGATAGCCCACTTGTAAAAAAGGGCAACGCCGATATCCTCCTCTCCCTTGAACAGAACGAGGCCTATAAGACCCTTCACTATCTGAAACCATCTACCAACGGTCAGAAGGGTGGTCTCTGCTTTATCAATGCCGCAAACCCTGATTTTATGGACCCTCAAATTAAAGCCTACCTAAACGAGAAGGGAATTGAGGTCTATGTTTTTGGAGCAGACCAACTGGCCAGAGAGATGGGGTCCGTTCAATCCGTCAATATCGGTATGATTGGTTTCGCTTCTGCCCACCCAAGGTTTCCCTTTTCTCAGGAGAAACTGCGAGGTGCTATCGAACGGGTCACGCCTCCAAGGTTTAAGGATTCAAGTCTTCCAATTTTTGATAGGGCCTTTTCAGAAGGACGGAGATTGATGAAATGATCGTCTCAGAACGAGATAAAATTCCCCGCCTGATTGACCCTTCTCGGTTTTCCCCTTATTTGACAAGTTATCAAAAAAAAGATAAATTATAACAGTAAAATCAATTTATTAAGGAGCAGCCCATGTGGAAGACATTGACCAAGAAGGTGGTTTTCGGGACTTTTTTTCTCACTGTTGCCCTGGGACTCTTTTTTTGCATCTCCCATGAACGAGCCAATTCATCCTCAAAGAACGATAAGTTGACCACGGCGAAATCTCTCGGTCAGGCTTTTGTGGATGTGGCCAAGAAAGTCCAGCCTGCTGTCGTTAATATCACCACGGAAAAAACGATTACGATGAGACCCTGGGATCGTTTTGGAGAAGACTTCTTCAGGGGAAGTCCTTTTGAAGATTTCTTCAGAGGATTCGGCCCGTCCCCCAGGGAAAGGGAAAGAGAGTATCGACATAAACAGAGAAGCGGCGGGTCAGGGGTGATCGTTGACAAAGAGGGATACATTCTCACCAACAACCATGTTGTCGAAGGCGTGGATAAAGTCAAGATTCGACTGAATGATGGAAGGGAATTCACGGCAACGGTGAAAGGCCAAGATACAAGAACCGATCTTGCGGTCCTCCATATCAAGGCAAAAGATCTCCCCGTCGCCGCCCTTGGAGACTCCGATAAACTAGAGGTCGGAGAATGGGCGATTGCGATTGGCAGTCCCTTCGGTTTGGAACATACAGTGACCGTAGGAGTCATCAGTGCTAAAGGACGCTCAGGATTGGGAACAGGAACCTATGAAGATTTCATTCAGACGGATGCCTCCATTAACCCGGGCAACAGTGGAGGTCCTTTGATCAATATCGATGGCGAGGTCATCGGGATCAATGCTATGATCATCCAGCCGGGGACGGGCATCGGGTTTGCCATTCCCATCAATACTGCGAAACAGATTTTGAACGATCTCATCAAACATGGCAAAGTGGTTCGGCCCTGGCTCGGAATCAGTGCCCAGGATCTCACGCCGGAAATGATGGAACACTTCAAAGTGAAAGAGAAAGACGGTGTGCTTGTCGGGCAGGTTCACTCCGGCACGGGGGCGGAAAAGGCAGGATTGGTATCAGGGGACATCATCAAATCCGTGGATGATAAGCCGGTTAAGAACGTGAACGAGCTGGTGAAAGAAATCCAAAGAAAGAAAGTGGGACAGAAGGTAAAACTCAACGTCATCAGGGATGGGAAACCGATCACCCTCGACGTGACAACCACCGCCATGCCGGAGAAGATCGAAACGGCAAAAGAGAAAGAAGAAGAGGAAAGACTGGGGGCAAAAGTTCAAGAACTGACCCCCCAACTGGCTTCCCGATATGGTATCTCAGGAATCAAGCAAGGCGTGGTCGTACTCGGGATTGAGCGGGGAAGCATTGCTGACGAGGTTGGGCTTCAAGAAGGAGATGTGATTCTCGAGATCAACCGTAAAAAGATTGAGAACTTGAGAGATTTTGATAAAGCTGTTAAAGATCTGAGCCTGGAGAAAGGGATCCTCTTCCATCTCCATCGTAAAGGAAGCAGTTTCTACGTCAGTTATAAGAAATAATGTTGGAAGCGGCGATAAAGAAGCTCTCCTTCCTTAGGAAAGTGGGTTGCCAAAGGGGAACCCCTGGTTAACAAAGAAAAATTTCTAACGTGGGCGAGCAACGAGGCTCTCTAACAGGGTGAGGGAGTAGGAGAAGGATTAGCCCGTAGCTTTAACGTACCTCATCCGTAAATCGAAGAGAATATTTTCTATTAGCTTTGCTTCCTCTGGGGTGAGATTCCCTTTCGTTTTTTCTTTCAACATCCCGATCAGGTCGATCGTTTGTTTCGCTAAAGGAAGATTCTTAGCCGTCTTCTGACTAATCGGGTCTTCAATCTCTCCCAATTGTATGAGAGCTGAGGTGCTTATTGAAAAAAGGAAGTTAGCAAAATTGATCTCAGGGAGTATGGTTTCTTGCTGGCGGCCCTCCTCCTCTTGTAAGCCTTTTCCCTTCTCTTCTTCTTTGACCTTCGTTTCCCCTTCCTTTTGGGCACTAAATCTCCTGTCTCTAACCGTGAAACCCTTTCCCTTTTCATCCTTTTCCGCGTCACTGTCCATGATATCCTCCTAATAGATTGAAATTATTAGTTTATTTTCCAATCCGACAAGACAGGAAAATCCTTGACTTTTGGACAACCTTATCTTATATTGGGTGTTAGCACTCCTTAAGATAGAGTGCTAATTTCTGTTGGAGCCTATAAGATGTCGAATCTGCCAGTAGTAAAAAATTCTTTAGAATCCTACCTGATACAGATCAACCAATTTCCGCTCTTAACGCCGAAGGAAGAGTACGATCTTGCTGTAAGGTACCGAAAATACAATGATATCAACGCCGCCCACAAACTTATTACATCAAATTTGAGGTTTGTTGTCAAGGTCGCCTTTGAGTATAAATCCTACGGCGTAAAGCTTGCGGACCTTATCCAGGAAGGCAATATTGGCCTGATGATGGCCGTTAAGAAGTTCAATCCAGAGAAGGGGTATCGGTTTATCTCTTATGCCATCTGGTGGATCAGGGCTTACATCCAGAATTTCATTATTAAGACCTGGAGTCTGGTCAAGATCGGGACGACGCAGGCTCAGAAGAAACTTTTCTACAAGATCGGAAAGGTCAGAAAGGCATTGGAGTCGGACAGAGAGAATGAGAAGAGGTATGAGGTCTTGGCGAATGATCTGGATGTGACGAAAGAGGATATCATGGAGATGGAACAGAGGATGTCTGCGCGGGACCTCTCCTTAGATACTCCCTTCGATGAAGACCGGGAGCTCACCCACCTCGACCTCCTCCAAGAAGAGTCTATCAATCAAGAAGAAGCCCTTTTGCAACAGCAGGAGAAGAAGGTTCGGGAACGTGAAGTCCAAAACGCAATGAGACGCTTAAGTGAAAAAGAGGCCTACGTGATTAAGAATAGAATTATGGCAGATTCCCCGCTCACCCTCCAGGAGATCGGAAACCATCTCAAGCTTTCAAGGGAGCGGGTGAGGCAGATCGAAAGCGAGGCCCTGAAGAAATTGAAAAAGGAGATCAGCCCCGGGGTCTATCTCGAAGCCTGATGGGAGGTAATGGCGATGCCGATTTACGAATACCAATGTGAAAATTGCAATGAGATCTTTGAGCTCTTTCACAAGATAGATGAGGATTGTAAGGTTGCCTGTCCGAGTTGTCTGGGCCCTGCTAAAAAACTGATTTCGGCCCCAAATTTCATCCTAAAAGGGTCTGGTTTCTATGTGAACGATTATCCCTCTAAGAGCCGCCAGGAAGGGAAGAAGAAAGAAAAGGAGGGTTCGGAAAAAGGGACGACTGACAAAAAAGAAGAGAAAAAGGCCGAGAAGAAGGCAGAAAAATAGATAACCAAGCTCCAAGCACCAACCACCAAATAAGCTCCAGATTTCAATAACCAAAATTCCCAAATGGATGGCTTGGGGGTTAGTTTTTGATAATTAGGCCCTTAGGGAATTGATATCGACAAAAGATTGTCGATGTTGAGTTATTGAA
>CAYMTD010000243.1:0-4282 GCA_964393245.1 uncultured Syntrophaceae bacterium | reverse complement strand
GACCCTCGGGCAGTCTAAGAATCTGTTCGACTCCGATGGGTTCTCGTATCATGGCGAGCTTTGAAATCCAGGAAGGTTCGATTCTCTTCGCGCATCCGGTTAAAGAAATCGCTCCCAATAGAATGAGAAAGGACCAGGAGAAAAAATGTTTCATCTTTTTATTATACCTTCCGTGGCTGAGAATTTAAAGGAGAGCACGTGCTTGCTTCCGGGAGGATAGATATGATAATTTGATATTGCTTTCTATCCCGTTGAGCGAAAGGAAGGGAAATGGCAAAGTGCCTCAGCCTCATTTTTCTAAGTTCGATTTTTCTCTTCGGTTGTGTCTTTAATCGACCCGTCACAAAAGGGTCTGAGAATAGGGTGGCACCGGTTGACGCGTCGGCAAAAGAAGATGAGCTTGCCGGACAATTGAAATCACTGGAACAATCTGTTTCCAGACTTAGGTCTGAAGTCAAGAATCTGGAAAGCCACTTGGAAGAGATGAAGACCCGGCCTCCCCTCACCACTTACAGACTGCCCGAGGAGGTGTTTCTTTGCGGCGAGAGAATTCCAATGGAGAATAAGACGGTCTGGGAAAATCTGGATCGGGAATTCCTTCTGGCATTGAACAACGAGGCCCAAGTTCTCTTGTGGATGAAACGGGCAAAGCGATACTTTCCACATATTGAAAAGAGACTGAGGGATCTAAACCTTCCCGATGACTTGAAATACGTGACCGTTGTTGAAAGCGGTCTCCGGCCTTATGCGGTCTCTCCGTCAGGAGCAGCAGGGATTTGGCAGTTTATCCCTGGGACCGGGGAGAAGTATGAGATGAGAAAAAACCGAATCGTCGACGAGCGTTTTGACTTCTTCAAAGCCACCGAAGGGGCCTTGACGTATCTCAAAACACTTTACGAAGAATTCAGAGGCTGGGCCCTTTCATTGGCCGCTTACAATGTGGGGGAGAACAGGGTCCGAAAAGAGATTGAACTTCAGGGGACAAGGGATTATTATTTCCTCGACCTCCCTCTGGAGACGGAACGTTACGTGTACAAGATTGCCGTGGCAAAGGTGATTCTCTCCGAGACAGAGAAATATGGATTTTATTTAGACGAGAAAGAGTTTTACGAACCGCTTCAGGTAGAGAGGGTTCAGATTGAGCTCGCCGAGCCTCTGCCCATCATCGAGATCTCAAGGGCGGTGGGATGTTTCTACAAGGAGATCAAAGAATTGAATCCCCACTTTTCTGAAGAAGCCGTTCCTCCCGGAACTCAGTTTCTCAACCTTCCTCCAGGGACTTCGGTGTGGTTCTGGACATTCTTCTCCGCCTGGAAGACGGAGAAGGAAGGGAAGTGATCATCCCTAGCAACGGTAGGTCAATGACACCGTGATTTGTAACTCAGCCCTTTAAGGCTGATCAATCAGGGCTGAAGCCCTGAGTTACAGTCCGTTTGCCTCTTTCAATCCTTGTAACTGAGGGATTGCGGGCAAGAATATAATTTTGTTGAAATTGGCGCTTAAAAAGACTATTCTTTTTGTGAAACTCCCCAACCAGACGGGAGGGAAGGGCCTGTGGCAGAAAAGGAACGGATATTAGTGGTTGACCCGGAGGAGTCTGTCCGGGAGATGGTCTCCAAAATAGCCATCCAGATGGGCCACGAAATCCTGGCGGTGAGGGATGGAAAAGAGGCTCTCGAATTGTTGAGGAAGGGGTCCATCACCCTTTTGATCGCTGACCTTCAGGTCCCCGGGCTAAACGGACTCGAAGGGATAAAATCTCTAAGGGCTGAATTTCCGGACCTTCCGATCCTCTGCATGGCGACAGTAAGCGATTCCCCCTCCGATATCGATGAGGTTGTTTCCGGGGTCACGAGTACCCTTATCAAACCCTTGACGCTTAGCGAGATGAGGGGGAAACTGACCCGGCTAATCTACGAGAAAAACCTGATTGGGGGCCTGACCAAGAAGTCGATTGAGTTAGAAAGGATGAACGAAGAATTGAAGCGGGTCGAGCAGTTGAAGTCCGACTTCATCATGGGTATTTCCCACGAATTAAGAACACCTTTAACCGTCATCAAGGAGGTATTTTCCCTGGTACTCGAAGAGCGAATCGGAACCCTGACGGAAGATCAGAAGGAGTATTTAGGGATTGCGAGTAAGAATATCCTTCGCCTCGGAAGCATGATTGATGCCCTCCAGAATTTTTCAAGGATCGAATCTGGGAAAGAACTGAAATTAAAGTTTGAACCCGTTCGCCTCAACACCATCATTGATGAGGCCTGGATGACCTTATCGCAGCAACTGGAAGAGAAAAAGATCGCTTTCGAAAACCATTTGGATCCGGAAACCCCGATGATTTTCGGAGATCGAAATCGACTGATGGAGGTCTTTGTCAACCTCATGGACCACGCAATGAAGTCAACCCCTTCCGGGGGAAAGATCACGATTGATTCGAAAGGACTGACCGAGGGCAGGGACTATTTAAAGATCATCCTGACGGATATGGGGAGAAGCCTTTCCCCCGAAGAGCTTGCAAACGTCTTTGATCGTTTTTCTCAGGGCCAGATGATCCAAGAGGGCATAGGTTTGGTGACGGGCCTGGGTCTCGCCGTGGCTAAGGAGATCATCGAAGCTCATCAGGGTGTCATCCAGGCAGAAAGCCGACCCGGAAATGGGAATGCTTTTATCTTCACCCTTCCTGTTTTCGGTGTGGATACGATCTTCACGCTTCTCATCCATCCCATGCTGACGAAAGCTGAAGAGGAAAAGTTGAATTTTTCTATGATTCAAACGGAATTCTGGGATCAACGGACCAAGCGCGAGACGCCCCTTACAGATGGGGTCCTGGAAGGGGTGGTCTATGCGATTAAGATGATGGTCCGTTCCATGGATGTGGTCATTCCTTTTCAAAGTAGCCGGGTCTACATCTTCGCTTTTGTCGATAAGAAATTGGCTAAGGAGATCGGGGAAAGGATCCAGACCAAATCGGTTCAAGGAGGATATGTCCCGAAAGGAATCCATGTGCAATTCAGAACTTACTCGTTTCCGAAGGATGCCCGGAGTCGTGACGATTTTGTGAAAGGTTGCCGCTTGTATCTAAAAGAGGAATGATGGGTTGGAATGGAAAGGATCGTTTCGCTTTTGATCTTAATCGTTCTTCTCGTGGCGGCCTGCGAGGAAGAGCCCCTACCTCCCCAGGGGAAATCGGAGTCCCCGCCGGTCACCAAGGTGATCGTGGAAAAGGAGAAGGTGGAGAGAGAGGAGTTCCCTCCTCCTGAGGTGAAGATCAAGCTTAAGAGAGATGGCAAGAATGACTACTCCTGGGAGATCAGCGGGTCGGATGTGAACGAAATTTTGAAAGTCAATGAAAAATTGAAGAAACAGTTGACCGGAGAGCCACATCGGTAGGCGGTTTCGGAAAGGAGGGGAGGGATCATGATGGAATGGTATATCGAACAGATCTTCAAGCAGCTTCCTTTCGGGGTCGCCATCGCCATGGTCATTTTCCTGGCCATTCTTTTGATCTTCTGGCTTCTTCTCCCTCTCTGGCTCTTATTCATCCTGTGGAATACAGGGAAGATCAAGGATGAAATTCGGAACCTCATCGATTTCTTGGAAAAGAGACAGGTGGATGAAAAGGGAAAGAGCGTCACGGGGTCAAAGGATTGAAAGGATCATCGTCTTCCTCATTCTGTTTCTTGGACCCTCCCTCGCCCCATGCGAGAACCTTGTCAAAATCCCGCTCTACATCAATGAAAAAGAGATATGGGTGGAATTGGCGAAAACCCCGGCCGAGAGAGCGAAAGGGTTGATGGGGAGAAAAGACCTGGGACAGGAGGAGGGCATGTTCTTCATCTTTGAAAACGAGGACTATCACGCCTTCTGGATGAAGGATACGCCCCTTCCGCTGAGCATCGCCTTCATCGATAAGAGCGGCCGGATCGTCGGGATTGCGGACATGAAGCCTCTGAGTTTAGATTCCCACAGCCCTCCGAAGCCCATCCTTTATGCCCTGGAGATGAAGAAAGGTTGGTTTGCGAGAAACGGAATTAAGGTGGGGGATATGATCAGATTCTCAAAATAAGGAAGGGTTCAAGGGGCCAAGGGTTCGAGAGTCAAACTGAGAAGCCTTATTAAAACAAGCGCATTAAATATTTTAGCACCTCATACGGTCATTACGAGGCGGAACGGCGTGGCAGTTTCGTTTTTCACAAGATTGCCTCCGTCGCTCAGCTCCTCGCAATGGCAACTTATCAATGGTGTTCACTATAAAATTAGGTTTTAACTCCGAACTCTGAAC
>CAYMTD010000242.1:0-4290 GCA_964393245.1 uncultured Syntrophaceae bacterium | reverse complement strand
TTCAAGGGCAAAATCATTGAAACCAAGTGGACCGCTTTCGGTCGGACAGACTTAGCGGAATACCCAGGGATCCCTGACCATATGGACATCTATGTCGATGGGACCGCCGGTTTCCCCATGTATCGGTTTAGCGGAAATATCAACGACCCCGCTCTGCCATCGATCGTCTCAAGGATGAATTTCCAGGGTACTTTCCATTTCAACACCTGCAGGATGAAGAAAAAGATCATGCCCTCGTTATAGGGCTAGGAGGAGGGAGGGATATTCTACTGGCCCTGATGGGAGGCGTCCGAAAGATCACCGCCGTAGAGATGAATAAGGATCAGGTGGAATTGGCACGCAAGTATCCGGTCTTTAATGGAGGCATTTACATAGACCTTTCAAATGTAAAGATCATTGTCGATGACGGTAGAAATTTTCCCAAACGTCAGAGTGAAAAATATGACGTCATCATGCTAAGCCTTCCGCTGACGAATACCAGCCGGAGTTTGGAGGGATACGCTTCAACAGAAAATTTTCTTATCACCACGGATTGCCTTTGCGACTATTTAGACCATTTGACGGGGGGGTCTTTGGTCTTTGTGGGACACAATGATGCTGAGATACTGAGGCTTCTTTCAATCTCATTGACCGCCCTAAAGAGAACGGGGGTAGCTGAAGCCGAAGCAATGAACCGCATTTGCATTGTGGGCTCGGACGACTATCTTGTTTTTTGTTGAGAAAAAGCCCTCTTGATCCACGGCCGGGCAGAGCCTTGCTGTTCGCATATTCGTCACACTATTCCTTTTTGTACCTATGGGTTTTTTTATGGGATTTCCTTTTCCCTTAGGCATAAGGTTTCTGAAGGAGAAAGGATTGGAAAACCAGATTCCATGGATGTGGGGAGTGAACGGGGTGAGTTCTGTTTTTGGGTCGACGATGAGGATCGTTGTTGCGATCTACTCTGGATTTACAGAAGCCCTTTTAGTGAGCGCGGTTTGCTATTTCCTTGTCTTTTTGGTATATGCTATTTAGTGGGTATTCAAAAAGGCCTAATTTTTAGTTTTGGTCAACCTCTCAAGGAGTACTCTTCTAATAGAATTTTAAGGAAGAAGTTAATTAGGGAAGAAAATGGAAGGAGATGGATGCATCGGTTATTTTAGAAAGGAGGGAGGTACTATGGAGAAGAGTAAATTTTTAGTTGTTCTCGCAGTGATCGGCTTTGGATATCTTTTTCTGATGGCCCCCACTCCCCTTAAGGCTGCGGAGCCCATCTATATTGGAACGGTTCAACCAGTAACCGGGCCCTATGCTGCTTTTGGAACCAAATTTTATCAGGCCTATAATATTGCAGCCGATGAAATCAATGCAAAAGGGGGTATTAAAGGAAGGCCCATCAAGATCGTTTTTGAGGACAGTCAGGATAAGATGGATCTCGGTCAGACCGCTGCAGAAAAATTGATTGCCCGGAAAGAGATTGTGGCCATCATTGGAGGCAGATTGAGCGGTGTCGGCTATGCCATTGCCCAAATTTGCGAAAGGGCAAAAATGCCCTATCTGGTAGACCATCCTTCGGCCGATGTGGTCACAAAGTCGGGCTTCCAGTGGACCTTTCGTCTTAACCCAGCTTCCTCATTCAATTCGGTGCCCCTTCAACAGTTTCTAAAAAATGTAGCCACCGATGTCAAGAAGGTTGCTTGCCTATATGAAAATACGATCTACGGGAAAGGGGTTGCGGAGCCATTCAAAAAATTCCTGGAGGAAAATAAATATGAGATCACCGTCTCTGAAGTCTATCCTCCTTTGGCGCTTGACTATCGAGACCTCCTCACCAAGACGAAGGCAGCCAATCCAGATCTCGTCTTTTTGGCATCGAATATTCCGGATTCCGCCCTCATTCTCCGTCAGGCAAGGGAATTAGGCCTTAAGCCAAAGATGTTCTCCGGTGCAGGGGCGGGTTTCAGCATCAGTGAGTTCATTGAACAAGCCACTGTAGCTGGGAATCATGTCTACTCCACAGGTCCTTGGTCAGGGAATCCAAAGGATCCTGCGGTTCAAGCCTTTATGAAGAAGTTCATGCAGCGTTTTGGAAAGTATCCTAAGGAACATGAGGCAGAGGGATATGCCGCTGTTTATGTCATCGCTGATGCTTTGAAGCGAGCTAAGACTCTAACCCGTGAAACGGTCAAGGACGCCTTGGCTAAAACGGATATGATGACCACCTTTGGGAAGGTGAAGTTTGAGAATTTCGAAGGCTACACGAACCAGAATCATGGATTGAAAAACGGTCAGGTGGTTCTGAGCCAATGGCAGGAGGGAGGAAAGCTGGTCAATGTCTGGCCCAAAGAGGTGGCCGAGGCGGATTGGATCTATCCGGGTAAATATTAACGGACACTCTCGAAACATTATTAACCGATACATCCATCTTCATTTTTAAAGGTAATTAAGAGGAAGGAATGCCCAATCTGAGTATCCTCATTCAAGCGATCGTCAATGGAATTCTCATCGGATCGGTTTATGGTTTGATCGCTATCGGGCTCACGATCATCTTCGGAGTAATGAGGGTAATTAATTTGATCCATGGCGATCTGATCATGTTGGGGATGTATTTGGGTTATTGGTTTGTGACCCTAGTGGGAGGGGGGGAGATCCCCCCCCTTCTCATCGCCCTTCCGGTCTTCTTTTTGATTGGATGCATCATTTTCAAGTCTTTGGTCTCACCTGTAGCAAAAGTTGGGGGAGAGATGGGGACCCTTCTGATCACGGCCGGTCTCTCTCTGGCGATCACCAACTTTGTCCAACTGATCTGGAAGGCGGACTATCGCTCGACTCCGGCTCAATTGGAGGTCACTTCTTATTCCTTCGCTGGCGTATCGGTCAGCTCAGCACTCCTTTTCGCTTTCTTCGCTTCAGCCGTTTTGGTGGCGGCTCTTTCTATTTTTTTGATGTTCACAGAGACAGGAAGAGCCATAAGGGCGACAGCCCAGGATCAAGAAGCTGCCATGTTTATGGGTGTCAATATCGAAAAGATGATGTGGGTCGCTTTTGGAATTGGCGTTTCCATGGCTGGCACAGCAGGTGTTCTCTTGACCCCCATCTTTTATGTTTATCCCTACGTGGGATTTGTCTATATTGTGAAAGCCTTTGTGGTGGTTGTTTTAGGGGGAATGGGATCTATTGTGGGTGCAGCCCTTGGAGGAATTTTATTGGGTGTGACGGAACAGCTGGGTACACTCTTCATCTCTGCAGGGTACAAAGACGCATTTGGACTGATCATTTTTGTCCTTGTCCTCTTATTTAGACCTTCTGGCCTCTTTGGAAGATCGAGACTTTAAAAGAGAAGCAGATGGGATCACGGAAGCTCATCATTTTATCCAGCATTATAGCGGTAGCTGTGCTCATCGCCATTCCTATCTTCGAACCAAGCAAGTATGTGATGCACATCCTTATCTTGGTCCTCCTCAATATGGTACTTGGTCAAAGTTGGAACCTCCTTGGAGGATTTGCAGGCCAGATCTCCTTCGGTCATGCAGCCATGTATGGAATCGGAGCTTACACCTCAACCCTTCTTTATCTCAAGGTAGGACTCTCCCCTTGGATTGGAATGGTTTTGGGAGGATTGCTGGCTTCCTTTTATGCGATGATCCTCGGTTATATCACCCTACGATTGAGAGGGCCATATTTTGCCCTCTCCACGCTCGCTTCGGCGGAAGTGATACGACTTGTTGCTCAGAACTGGGACACTTTCACCGGGGGGGATGATGGGCTCTCCATCCATTTTGAGATTGCCCCTCGGGTAGTAGAATATTTTATCCTCTTAGGCATCGTCATCGGGACGATCCTTGTGATGCATGCCATTTCAGTTTCAAGGGTAGGATATTATCTCTCGGCAATGCGAGAGGACGAGGATGCATCGAGAGCAATTGGGATCGATGTGACAAGATATAAAGTAATGACCCTTGCCATCAGTGCTTTCTTCGCTGGTATCGGAGGAAGTTTCTTCGCCAGTTACCAGCTCTACTTTAACCCCCATGTGGTCATGACCGTCCATACCTCCATGCAGATGATCTTTGTGAGCATCGTGGGAGGAATGGGAACCATCATCGGACCCATCATCGGCGCTATCCTTCTCGTTCCCATTGCTGAAATTTTTAGGGTGATCTCTCCAACCGCCAACCTTCTCATTTATGGACTTGTGATTGTTCTGGTGATGCGTTTTATGCCTGAAGGATTAGTCGGTTTAGGAAAAAGAATTTTAGGCCTTGTTCGAAAAGTGCGTGATGGAGTTGTCCCAGAGTTATCCATAGAGGG
>CAYMTD010000241.1:0-4300 GCA_964393245.1 uncultured Syntrophaceae bacterium | reverse complement strand
TCGTAGACCCTCTTCACCTCTTCCACGGAGGACTCATCCTCCAGGGTGGTGAGGTCGCCAATGCTGGCACTGGTGGCCACCGCTCTCAGAACTCGCCTCATAATCTTTCCACTCCTTGTCTTCGGAAGTTTAGAAACAAAATAGACCTCCCCAGGAGTGGCGACCGGTCCAACCGATTTACGAATAAGTTCCTTAAGTTCTTCCTTCAGCGCCCGGGAAGGAGAAAAACCTTCCTTCAGGATTGTGAAGATCACAATTGCCTCTCCTTTTATTGAATCAGGAATGCTTGCCACGCCCGCCTCAGCAACAGCCGGGTGGGAAACGGCCGCATCTTCGATCTCCACGGTTCCGATTCGATGACCGGCAATTTTGAGAACCTCGTCAGCCCTTCCTAAAATCCAAAAATAGCCATCTTTATCCCGAATTGCATAATCGCCTGTATAATAGAGCCCTGGAAACCTCGACCAATAGCTCTCCTCATACCGTTTCGGGTCGCCATAAACTCCTAAGAGCATCCCTGGCCAGGGCGCTTTGATGACCAGAAGTCCCCTTTCCTCAGGTGGCATCGTCTCTCCCTTTTCATCCACGACATCTGCCAGGATTCCAGGAAGAGGGAAGGTGGCGGAGCCAGGTTTGAGCGGGGCACATTCGATAGCCGGTGCTGGGGAGATCATGATCCCTCCTGTCTCCGTCTGCCACCAGGTATCCACGAGAGGGCATCTCTCCTTTCCAATATTTTTGTAATACCAGGCCCATGCCTCCGGATTGATGGATTCGCCCACACTTCCCAGAAGTTCGAGACTCGATAGATCGTGCTTTTCAATCTCTTTCTCCCCATATCTCATCATCATTCGAATCGCCGTCGGCGAAGTATAGAAGATCGTCACTCCATACTTTTCAATAATATCCCACCATCGGTCGATGGCTGGATAGTCTGGAGCTCCCTCGTAAAGGACGATGGCTGCTCCGTGCATCAAAGGGGCATAGACAATTGAACTATGTCCAGTCACCCATCCCACATCGGCTGTGCACCAGTAGACCGATTCCTCTTTGATATCAAAGACCCACTTGTAGACCGAATGGTTGAAGGTAAGGTACCCCCCTGTTCCATGGACAATGCCCTTTGGCTTTCCAGTGGTTCCGGAAGTATAAAGGATGTAGAGGGGATGAAGAGAATCCATCGGATCCGGATTGACAAATAGACTGGCTTTATCAAGTACGTCATGGAGCCACATATCCCTCCCTGGCTTCATCATAATTGGAATATTTGCCCTTCGCACAACAAGCATCTTCTCGACAGAAGGGGTCATCTCCAGCGCCTCATCAGCAATTCGTTTCAATGATATAGGTTTCCCCCTTCTGAAACCGGCATCTGCTGTAATGAGAAGTTTTGCGCCCGTGTCATTGACTCGGTCTGCCAGTGCCTGGGCGCTAAAACCAGAAAAAATAACGGTGTGGGTCGCACCAATTCTCGCGCAGGCCAGCATTGCAATGGGCAATTCAGGGATCATGGGGAGGTAAAGGGCAACCCGATCTCCCTTTTTGATTCCTAAGTTTTTAAGGGCGGAAGCAAATTTATTGACCTCCCGGTAAAGGGTGGAGTAACTCAGGACTCTTGTGTCTCCAGGTTCTCCCTCCCAGTAGATAGCCACCTTGCTTCTCCGCCAGGTTTTGACATGCCGGTCCACACAGAGGTAAGATGCATTGAGCTCTCCTCCGACAAACCATTTTGCATAGGGGGGTTGCCAATCGAGGACTCTGTCCCAGGTCTTGAACCATTCCAATTTTCTGGCCTCCTCTGACCAAAATCCCTCGGGGTCTTTGATGGACCGGTTATATACTTCAAAATATCTCTTAAAAGGCCAGTAAGTGGCGCCGAAGGTTAAAGGTGTGTAAACCATCTCCTTCCCCCTTTATAGTCTTATATCACTGGAAGAGTCACCCTTTCTCTCATTCCAGAGATTCTTCGCTACCCGTTAGGCGCGATGTGGTGCAGGGTACTATAAACCCTTTTTCTCAAACCAGCGAAAGAGTAGTGATCCTCCGATCACAGCGATGGCTATGATGATCCAGTGATTCACACCCAATATCTGGGGAAAGGTAATCTTTCCAAGATCGCCCCATGTCAAGACTGTCTTTTTCATAGCGGGGAAGGCTTCGGCATAAAGAGCAGCGCCGCCAAGCATTCCAAGAATTCCCCATATTGCATCCCAGCGGCCCTCACCGAGGGCACCAGCAGATGTTCCAGGTCAGTAACCCAAAAATCCCCAGCCAATTCCAAAGATCAAGCCACCCAGAATAACGGCTCCTAAGATGGTTGGCTTTATGGAGAGTTTGACCAGACCTAAGTCTTTAAGAAGGTAAGTACCCACCATTGCCACCAGGATGGTGGAGAGCATAAACTTGACAATCGTCATATCCATCAGACGAAGGGCACCGACCTGTTTGTCGTAGCGTATAACCCTTGCCTTCTGCAACAAGAAACCAAAGATGATTCCTGTAATGAGCCCATAGAGCAACATCATCTTTGATCACCTCCTTCTTTGACTGCCTCAGGACGTCCAGCTCCATAAAGAACTCTGGCAATGAACATCCCACCGATGAAAAAGCATATCAGGGCGATATAACCACTTACTGCTAACTGGAGCGAACCGCTCAGTCCATGGCCACTCGGTCACCCATCTGCCAGACGGGCACCAAACATGGCGATCACTCCCCCCACAAAGGCGACGATACCCCGCTTCGATTGACTCGGGCCGAACCTTTTTCCCCACATATCGGGCACGGCCTTCCAACGAAGAGTAGCCGAAGTGATTGCGGCGATAAAGGACCCAACGAGGATGCCCACTACAAACATCCACTGCCAGTCGATTTCGGGGATCTCTTTAACGAAATAGGACATTTTAGCAATCCGTTCTGGGCCAATAATTTTCTCAATCATTCCTACAGAACGGACAAAAGTGGTTGAGGCACCAAAATACTTTCCGGCAATCCAGACGGATAGAATCGATAACACCCCGCTGAGAGCTCCTGCTAAATACGGACTCCAACCTTTTTTTTCAATGGCTTCCATCGCTTCAACCTCCCTTCCATTAAATGATACTCCTACCTCCATTTTTTAGAAATATAATTGGGCCTGGATTTGGAAGATGTCCTTTTTGTTCTCATCAGGTAGGCGGCCAGAGGCCTGTCTTTCAAAATAGGTATGGGCCCAATTGGCATTGAGCTTCAGGCTGTGCCCTTTCGCATACCAGTTTAATCCGATCGTCCATATCTTCTCTTTCTTATCACTCGCATTTGAGTCCTGATCGTATATCTCATAGCGCGCAGCGGGTTCCAGGTTTATCCCTGTTATGAAATATCCAGCCTGCAGATAGCCTCCCCTTGGCTTTTTGTCCCGCCTCCCCGGTTCTGAATAGTCCTCTTTCCACCAATTATATTCGAACTGGGCTGTGATTCCATCCCAATGGCCAGAAAGATCGAACCCCAAGAGGTCTCTGTCCTCTTCGAAGCGGTTTTCCCGGTATTCAATAGAGTTCTGGAAAGCATAATGTAATCCAAGGCTCAGATGTTTCCCCTTACCGAGGTGGGCATCGCTTTTTCTCTTTTCGATCCATCCCGGAGGTGAAAATTCGATCCTCCCCACAACAAGGGGATTAGCCTTATGGACAGTGTTACCGGTTCTGAGGGTTTTTCCTTCCTCCCATCCATCGCCAAAGGCCAGGTTATAAGCAATAATACCTCCCAGAAACTTCCCATGGAGGAGAAGATTGGGCTGGTAGTAGTCATCAAAAATCCTTTTCGTGGCTTCGGTAGAGACAGGCCTTTCGATAAGGAGCTGATAGGCGGATGAAGTTAACGACACCCGGGAGTAGGGAAGCTTCGCCTTACCTGCCCTCAACGAAAGTTCATCGAGGAATTTATAATCCAGGTAGGCATAGAATAGTTCAATTTCATCGTCGTGCCCTTTTTGTCCCCATTTGTCTCCCGAGAGGTGAATGGCAAATTTAAGGTTTTTTATCAGGCTGCCTTCAAATTCTAAGCGGGCCCTTCTGAGGTATAGATCGCTTTCAGTTTCATAGCGGCTTCCGTCGCGGCTTCTTGTCAGATCACCCCAGTCTAACCGAGGCTGAAGCCGGACCCTTATGGTTAGGTCGGTATCTTCTCTCGCTTTGATTGTTACACCCTTCGTCTCCTCACCAAGAATGAATTCCTGGGCCAGGGCGGGTTTAGGCAGTAGCAGGAGTAAAAGAATGGTCAGTAAGAACTGTTTTTTCCTATTCATACACAGCACCTCCTC
>CAYMTD010000240.1:0-4327 GCA_964393245.1 uncultured Syntrophaceae bacterium | reverse complement strand
GGGCATGGAATGAATCAGTCCGAGGTCTTTGCTCAGGTAGAGTTTCGAGAGCGAGGTCAGGATACTGCTGAAGATCAACAGGGAGAAGAAGGTGATCAAGGCCATCGAAAGGAGCTTATAGGCCAGGATGTCGCCAAAACTCTCCATTTTTTGAAAATAGGTCAGGACACGATAAAGGACGACAAACGTACCACTCCAAAAGGCAAGGCCGAGGATGCCCAAAAGAAAAATTCTGAGACCCCGCCCTGCCTTCCGGGCTCTTGAAAGACCCCGGTTCTTAAAGGAGAGGAGGCGGGGTCTGAGTAGGGTCAGGATGTCTCTCATAGCGTCAACTTCTCTTCCGTCAGAATGAGATAGACTTCCTCAAGATCTCCTTCTCGTACCCGGGCTTGATGCATTAACTCTCCGCACGTACCCGTTGCAATCAGGCGGCCCTTGTGGATAATGCCAATGCGGTGGCACAGATCCTCGGCCACGCTTAGGGTGTGGGTGGACATGAAAATAGTTTTCCCTCTCGCGGAGAGACTTCGGAAAAGGTTCTTCACCATCCGGATGCCAGCAGGGTCCAATCCCACCATCGGCTCGTCAACCACAATCACTTTTGGATCGTGAAGGAGAGCTGCCGATAGGATGAGTCGCTGTTTCATGCCATGGGAATAGGATTCGATCAGCTCATTCGCCCAATCCCAGAGGCTGAACTGCTTCAACAATTCCTCCGATTTCCCGCGAAAGAGACCATCCTCAACGCCGTAAAGGTCTGCCGTAAACCTCAAGAATTCTATGCCCGTCAATTTCTCATACAGGAAAGGTCTGTCGGGGATGAATCCGATCTTTCGTTTGGCGTCTTCAGGTTTCTCACCCATGGGAATCCCGTCAATCGACACAGAACCTTCTGAGGGGGGAAGCACTCCCCCTATCATCCGGAGGGTGGTCGTCTTTCCTGCACCGTTGGGACCGATGAAACCGAAGACTTCCCCTTTGGGTACAAAGAGCGTAAGCTGGTCGACCGCCACCAGATCTCCAAACCTTTTGGTCAAGTTCCTAAGCTGAATCATCTTGTGCATCCCTCAATGTCGATCTTCATTCGCCCGATCACCCGCATAAGGTTGACCTGACGTTCCATGCCCCTGATCAATCGAATGTGCGTCACATCCGCAGGGAACTGGCCCATCGTAGCATCTGCAGTAATCCATCTACCTAAATATAGGATGTTCCATGCGTGATAGTAGAATCTTCCCCGCTGATAGACGACCCCCACCTCCATCTGGGCAGGGATGCCCGCCGCCCGGGCGAGTGCCATGAGGAGCACCGCGTGCTCGTTACAGTCCCCTACCCGCCGGCGTAAGATTTCGAGGGCATCGGGAAGGGAGAGGACAGGCCTTTTTTCGAGATTTAAATGGACCCACTCAACCAATTTCTTGGCCCTGATCATCATCGTATCGTCCGGGGAAAGAATCTCTTTCACCTTTGTCCGAATCTCAGGATGATCGGACGGGATGAGAGGAGCGGGTTCGAGATACTTCTTGATCTCCCCAGACAATTCTTGAGTATGACGTCGAGAGAGCAAGTCAGAAACGGTCTCTCTCCGGATGATCAAGACTCCGTTCTGTAGGAATTGGCGGTCCCCTTCCAAGAAAAAAGTTCTCTCATCGACGCCGGTGAGGCTTAGCCTCAGTTCCCTGAGCCCCTCAGCCACCCGAATTACTCTATTTGAGGGAATCGAAGCAAATTCGGCAATATCAGTACCCGGCAAAAGGGCGATCTTCTGGAGGGCCCTTTCCTTGTCAACCTGTTCCAGCCTGATTCCCAGTGGTCCTTCCTCCCTTAGCGCAGTCCCGTCCTTTCCAATCCAGGCCAGCTGAGAAACACCCATCGCCTCTATGGATACCTTTTTAGCCACCTCCTCCCGGTCCATCACAGGAATCGTCTCCTCCTCCACGACCAGAATTTTGACCGACCTCTCTGTCGCCGTAATTGGGTCGAAGACCGTGAAGGTCCGGCTATCTCCCGGTTTCAAATCTTTCGCACTGAGAATCTCGAGAAGTCCGACAGAGAGATGAATATTCTTCTTAATAGGAAAATTCAGGTTCTGTTCCGGACCGGACCCGCTGGTCATCGAGACGATCAGGGTGTTGTCTTGCAGGGTCCCACGCGCCTTAAAGCGGAACAGTCTCGAAAAGAGTTCAAAATCAAAGGAGGAAAGGGTGAGGTCGGGTTTGAGGCTTCCCGCCGTTTTGAATCTTAGATCCTGCATCATCCCCATGGTATTGACCTGCATGAAGACCGATTCAAGGATCTTATATCCTTCGAGTGTCTGAAAGATCTGCCTGTGAACATAGCCGACCTTCTGGTCCTGTTGATAAATATTCATCCAGGTTTCCCGATCGGCCTGGACTTGGGTAGGAACTTTGTCATCTCCATCCTCTTCTCCCCTCTCGATGAGTCCGAGACGGACCATCAGGAGAAAAACGAACGCGAGGATGAAGAAAGATCCAATGAACCAGTGAAGTTGAATTCGTTGTGTCGATATCTTCATTTGGATAATATGGTCACCCGGGTGACAGCATTCCGTTTCAATTTGTCCTTTACATATTCAATCTTCACCCTGTCGCCGAAAAAGGGAACTCGGGTGTCAAACCGGGTCCGATGTCCTAACCAGAACACCGACACATGCCCGTCCTTTCCTTTCACTTGAATGGCCTTTCCCTCTGTAGCCACTACGGTCCCGTAGAAAACGCTCGTTTTTGCTTCTGAGTCACTTCCCATGAAGGTGAAGGTTATCCAGACGGTCAAAAGCCCGATCATGACGATCCTTCTTGAGTTCTTCATCTTGGAATCTCGTTTCTCTTCCACTCTAACCTCTCTCTAACATGCCTTATTTCGAACGAATTTTCCATTCATAATTATATCAGATATAAGGGCAGCGGGGGAACAAGTGTGGTCACCTACGATCTTAAAGGTGAGGGCTAATCGCCCATTTCTCGCACCTTCAGGCGGTTTAAGGGGAATTGACAAAGATGCTGAAAATCCTTTATAAAAATGTTGTTCGCACTTCACATTGAGGGTAAATGTCTACCATACTGATCACTGGAGGAGCAGGATATATCGGAAGCCATGTGAGCAAGGAGCTCCTCCGCCAGGGCCACCAGCCCATTATTTACGATAACCTTCAGACAGGCCACCGAAAAGCAACTCGGGGCGCTCGACTAATCGAAGGAGATTTAGCCGATGTAAAGAAGCTAATGGCAACTTTTGAATCCCTTTCTATTGACTCCGTCATGCACTTTGCAGCCGATTGTCAGGTCGGGGAATCCTTAGAAAATCCTTTAAAATATTTCAACAATAATGTTAAAAATAGCTTGCAATTAGTTGAAATAATGATAGAATTCAATGTCAATAAATTAATATTTTCATCCTCTGCTGCGGTTTACGGGGAGCCTTTAAAGATTCCTATTCCAGAAGAACATCCTTGTCTGCCGGTAAATCCATACGGCGAGACCAAGTGGATCTTTGAAAGGGTTTTGCAAAGGCTCCATGAAGCGAAGAAATTAGACTACATCTCTTTGAGATATTTCAATGCTGCAGGGGCAGATCCGGATGGAGAACTTGGGGAAGATCATTCACCAGAGACCCATCTGATTCCCATCTCGATTCTGGGAGCAATCAACGGGAAGGCCATTCCTATCTTCGGCACCGATTACAACACACCCGATGGAACCTGCATCCGGGATTACATTCATGTCACAGACCTCGCCAAGGCACATATTGTTGCCCTCGAAAGGCTTGAATCAGGCGGCCCTTCTGGAATCTACAACCTGGGAAATGGCAATGGGTATTCAGTGAGAGAGGTTATCGAATCGGTAAGAAAAGTAACGGGGTTAAGAGTCACCACCATTGAAACCCCTCGAAGACCGGGGGATCCAGCACGGCTGGTCGCCAGTTCGGAAAAGATTAGACGAGAAATGGGATGGAGGCCTCAATATCCTGATCTTTCGACCATCGTGAGCACCGCCTGGGAGTGGCACCGGAAACATCCGAAGGGGTATAATGATTGAAGCATAGCGCAATGTGCACAGGGCATAGGGCATTACGCTAATGGAAAGCACCAAACTTCAAGCACCAAATCCAAACAAGCTCCAAACAAAGAAATCTCGAATTCCTAAACAAAAATCGTTTCGGTAATTGGGAATTGATGTTCGGATTTATTTGGGATTTGAGACTTAGATATTCAGACGCTATGCGCTACGCTCTTTGCTCTATGCGTCTTTGACAAGAGGAAGTCATGTGCGGCATCTTTGGAATCTATAATCATCCCGAGGCATCCAAT
>CAYMTD010000239.1:2663-4332 GCA_964393245.1 uncultured Syntrophaceae bacterium | reverse complement strand
ATTGGAGCCCTAAATTTACCTGGAGAATTTCAATCCGTTGGCTGTACAATCCTCCTCCAGTAATCTCGGCGATTTGCTTTTCAAAATTGTTTAAGTCCATGCTTTTCCTCCTTCCCGAAGTCAACTTTCAAATACAATAAGTATATCCCATTTCCTAAAAATTTACATAGGATGGTTTCGTAAAAAGTCTGAAAAGGGATTTTTTGTCATTCCTGCGGAAGCAGGAATCCAGTATTTTCATGTAGTTAGAATTCCCTGGATTCCCGTTTTCACGGGAATGACGACTTTTTACGACTTCATCACATAGAGTAAATCACCAATTTTTATGGATGAAGAAAACCCTTCGCCTTTCATTTTTCTTGCCTCATCGAATCTGTTATAATTTTTTTTATTCCATTTTCACGGAGTCAACCCGGGTGCGAAAACAGCTGCTTAAGGGGATCGCTTATCTCTGTCTCCGTTACCATGGAAAGATCCTTCTTCTCTTCCTCGTCACCTTAGGCGTTGCCTTCCTCGTCACCGGAAGGCTGCGGTTCGATCCGGACTTCCTTAAACTTTTCCCCGCGGAGAAAGGTCCGACTAAACTCTACCTGGAGCATCTGAAGGAGGCAGGGACCTTCGATCTCCTTTTCGTCCTCGTCGAAGGAGACAAAGGAATTGCGCCTCAACACTTGACCGGAACCGGGGAAAAGATCGCTGAGCATCTGAGAAGGTTGGACATCGGCGGGGAGAAGGCCTTCAAGACAGTGCGTTTCCAAAAAATTGAGGAGGAAGATTTTGCGGGGATCAAACCGTCGCTTTCCCTCTTTCTTTCCCATCCTTATCTCTTTCTCGACGAGAAGGATATTCTTAGGCTGAAAGAGAAGTGGGAGGATGCGGCGATTGCCCAACAGGTCCGGAAGAATAAGAGGATATTGGTCAGCCACGCCTCGTTTGCTATGAAGGATCTGATTCAGATCGATCCCTTCGAGATGCGCTGGCTCTTCCTGGAAAAATGGAAGTCCGGAATGAAAGGAATGGAGTTTGACGAATCGAGTAACTTCTTCCTTTCAAAAGACGGCCACTCCCTTCTCATCATCGGCGAACCTGCCCGGCCTGCCACAGACCTCTCCTTTTCAAGATCTCTAACGGAGGCAATCGAAAAGACCCTCCTGCCCTTTCGCTCCGATCGGAGCCAGGGGATCAAGGTCTTCTTCACGGGTGCTCATCCGATTGCCCTTTCTGAGGCCAAGATCCTGCGCTTTGACATGCAGAGTTCTTTCCTCAGCTCTCTGATCCTCGTACTCCTCCTGTTCTTCTTTGCTTACCGGAGATGGGTGACGCTTCTCTTCGCCGGGCTTCCCCTGGTGGGAGGAATTCAATTGACCATGGGCATTGCGTCTCTTACGTTGGGCAGCCTGAACATCTTGACGAGTGCTTTCTCTGCTATCCTGGTTGGCTTAGGGATCGACTTTTCCATCCATCTTTATGATCGGTACCATCATGAGCGGGCTCTGGGTGCGGATATCCCATCGGCTGTCGAGACCTGCCTGACCCAGACCGGAGAAGGAATCTGGACAGGTGCTCTTACGACGATCTTTGCTTTTGGCATCCTCTATTTTTCCCGAGTCCGGGGGATCGTTGAATTGGCCTTCCTCGTCTCGGTAGGTCTCCTCTGCCTCCTCATCTG
>CAYMTD010000239.1:0-2563 GCA_964393245.1 uncultured Syntrophaceae bacterium | reverse complement strand
TTTCTCGATTTCAGAGCATGGAGACCGACCCTCTTTACTCTCATTCCTTTAGCCATGGGCCTGACCTGGCTGGTGGGAGCGATGTCCCTTTTCGGCATCCGGATTAATTTCGTCAACGCCGTTGTCCTCCCCATGATCATTGGAATGGGGATTGACAACGGGGTTCATTTGATGCACCGCTACCTGGAAGGGGGAAGAAAGGATGTGGGCAACGCCTTGGGTACTACGGGAAGAGCGATGATCCTTTGCTCCTTCACGACCATGCTGGGGTTCGGTTCCCTGGCCACTGCCCGATACCAGGCCCTCTCCACCATGGGTTGGATCACGATCTTGGGAATGGGGTTCTGCCTGATTACCTCCCTCTGTTTCCTTCCCGTCCTACTAATTCGGAGAAGGGAAAAGCATGATAAAGACCAGCGCCGATAAGGCCATCGTCATCGGTTCCGGGATGGGCGGGTTGACAGCCGCCACCCTTCTGGCCAGAAAAGGTTTCAACACCCTTCTTCTGGAGAAGGAGGCACAAGTAGGAGGCTATGTCGTCTCTTTCAAAAGAGAGAGGATTACCTTCGATGCCACTGGTGCCTTTGTGGGCGGTTGTAAGGAGGGAGGAGAGTTTAACCATCTTCTCAGAGAGATCGGAGCCCAAGAGGAGATCGATTTCATTCCCATTCATCAAATCCAAAATATTTATCCGGGTTTTGAGGTCCATCTCCGTGAGGGTGGTTTTGATTCCTACTTTGAGACTCTTCTTGGTCTTTTCCCTGAAGAAGAAAGAGGATTGAGGGCTTATTTCTCCCTGGTTAAGAGGATCGGAGAAGAAGTGAAATTCTATTCGGAGATGACCTGGACCAAGAGAATTTTCTTTCCTTTCTATTTCCAGAGGCTCATCCGATACCAGCGAACGAATCATGGTGCCATTCTGAACCGGTTTTTCAAAGGCGAAGAGATCAGATGTGCCCTTCATACCCTGCCCGCCACAGAGCCTCCGTCGAGACTCTCCTTCCTCTTTGTAGCTGCGCTCATCAACAAAGTCTTGATGGATGGAGTTTTTTATCCGAAGGGTGGAATGGGTAAGTTGACGGAAGCCATGGCACGCGCTTTTCTTCGTGCGGGAGGAGAGCTTCATCTCCGGACCGAAGTCGAACAAATCTTGGTTAAGAACGGAAGGGTCGAAGCGGTGGTTACAAAAGACGGAAAGGTATTTCAATCGCGATGGATCATTTCCAATATCAACCCGAACCTTCTGGTGAAAATGTTCCCTCCCGTACATCACCCCATCCTATTGAGAAGAGTGAAGGGTCTTCAGTACTCGCTTTCCTGCTTCATCCTCTATATGGTTACGGATCTGGATCTCAGAGGAATGGGGTTCCCATATTTTACCTATTTGAGATTCCTCCACGATTTAGAAGAAGAATACAAAATGTTGAGTCGGGGGGAAGTACCGAAGAATCCCACGTTGATCGTCTCCATCCCGACCCTTTTAGACCCTTCGTTGGCTCCGCCGGGTCAGCATGTGATCAAAGCCCTTGTCACCGTACCTTATTCCTATCAGGGGAATTGGGCGGAAGGAGACCCTGAAAGATATCAGAAAATTAAGACGGAATTTTCACAACAGATTCTTCAACTGATCGAGCTCAAGATGATTCCTCATCTAAGGGACCATCTGCTTTTCCATGAGGTAGCGACCCCTTTGACGTTGGAGCGCTATACGGGGAATGAGCAAGGCGCGATGTATGGCCTTGCTTCGACTCCCCGACAGATGGGCCCCTGGAGACCTCCCCATCAGACATCCATCCCGGGCCTCTTTCAGGTGGGCCATTATACCCGCCCTGCTCATGGCATTGTGGGGACAAGCCTCTCAGGCCTCTTCGCAGTTAGAGCAATCCTTCAGCAATTGCATAGAGCATAGAGCATTATCCCTATCTCCCTGTCTCCCTATCTCCTTATTCCATATTTTCGGGCCGGGGTTGAAATCCTCAAAGTGAGCATCTTAGAATTGGCCTGATGGGAAGCATTGACGTCCTATTCCTCCATGTCCCTAAGTTAAAGAACTACTATCGACCGATCAATCAATTTATCTGGATCAATTTCCTTCCTATGGGCCTTCTCGGATTGGCCGATATGCTCCATCGGAAGGGTATCTCAACGGAGGTTGTCCATCTCGGGGTGGAGTGGATTGAAGACCCACATTTCTCTATCCTGGATTACATCCAACGGAAGAATCCTCAAATCGTCGCCCTCGATCTTCACTGGCATCATCAGAGTTTCGATGCGATCGAGGTGGTCAAGAAGATCAAGACCACCTTTCCTCACGTCTTTCTTCTTCTCGGCGGATTCACTGCGAGTTTCTATCATGAAGAAATTATGAAAAACTTCGACCAGGTTGACGGCATTATCCGCGGCGAGGCGGAAGTCCCCCTTCAGGAACTGGCGCGTATCCTTCTCAAGAAAGAGGAGGATCTCTTCGCCGTACCAAACCTTACATGGAGGAGGAAAGGGAGAATTCTGATCAACCCTCTTTCTTATGTGGCCTCAGAGGAGGACCTGAATCGGCTCTCCTTCA
>CAYMTD010000238.1:0-4336 GCA_964393245.1 uncultured Syntrophaceae bacterium | reverse complement strand
CCAAGTCCAATTCATCGACAGCAATTAGTCCACCAAAACGTTTTGTCGTTTTGCGGGCAGTGAGAATTGCCATCCTATTCTCCTACTGCGTAGAGGCAGGGGTTTTTTCTTCTGATGTTTCTTTCGGGGCCTCAACCAAATCTTCCCCGTGTAACTCACGACGCCGTATTTCCGATGGCCAGAGGCCCTCCGGCTTGAGAAGCATCATGACCACCAGAGCAGCACCATAAACCAAAAGCCGGTACTCAGCAAACTCTCGCAGCAGCTCGGGCAACCCAACCAAGGCGATGGATCCGACGATTACACCAGGAATGCTTCCCATCCCGCCGACAATGATGAGGCAGACGACGTTAATGGAAATCATCACATTAAAACTATGGGGATAGACGGAGCTGAGTTTGCTCGCAAAGATGGCACCGCTTAGCGCAGAGAAGGCAGCACCCGTTGCGAAGGCCAGCAACTTGGTAGCGACAAGATTGACACCCAAGGCCTGGGCCACGTCTTCATCTTCACGGACAGCCATCCAGGCCCTGCCCAACCTGGAATCTCTCAGACGATAGGAGATAAACGCAGCCAGGAAACACCCCGCAAGAATAAGATAGTAAACCATCTGGGGGGTACCGAACTCCAGGCTACCTATAAAGGCTTTTGGAATTTTACCCACCCCTTGTGCACCACCCAGCCACGGCCTTAGAAAGTCGGACAGAACAAGAATACGGATGATTTCCCCAAAACCCAGTGTCGCAATGGCCAGATAGTCGCCTCGCATTTTGAGGACTGGGATACCCAGGATCACCCCGGATATCACCCCCATAATGATCGCGACGGGGAGGGCGCCCCAGAAGGTCAGACCAAAGAAGCCCAACTCAGGTGAGGTCAGTATGGCCATTGTATAGGCGCCAATGGCGAAGAAGGCCACATAGCCGAGATCCAAGAGGCCAGCAAAGCCGACGACGATATTCAACCCCAGCCCCAAGAGTACATAGAGGCCCACGATGGTTAACACTTCGCTTAAGAAGAGCCCAAGGATTTGGGGTAAAACAAACAAAACAAAGAGGAGTATAAGCAGACTCGTAATTTTCAGTGCACGTTGGCTCCTGGAGGGAAGTCGCTGCAAGCCCGCCCGAACAGAATTTCCTTTTCGGGCCCAGAGGGAGATGATAGCAGCAATCAAGATGAACAACCCGATGGCACCGGGGAGGGTGACTCCATTGGCGGCGTAGAGCCAATCGTTGATGATGGCCAGGGGACCCCAGAGGGCAAAGGTTGGACGGAGCATATCTTGAAGCACCCTAGCCCCCACAATGCCTGTCAAGGGGATGATCAGGACCCGACGGAGAAGTGGGGGCGAGAGAAAAAACAACCCCGCCAATATGCCGCTCAGGGCTCCCCCACCAAGAAGCAGAAAAACGCCAACCTGTGTTCCTTGCTTAAATGTGAGCAATTCGTAAAGGACAGGCATCGCATTGACGAAGACCTTCCGCAGATTAATCAGGTTTCCAATGATGACGAAAAGGGCCAGCAGGCCTCCCACAATCAGTCCCGAAATGAAACTATTGACAAGAACCCAGAATGAACCACTGCGAGCCGTTCGTTTTGCTGTTAAATAGCCCATGAACACTGCAACCAGGAGCAAGAGGGTATGGCCCATTGAGATGACATTGCTGATAATGTCTCTCTGGCTAAACGCCTCCACCATCCCGATCAGGGCCAAGAGGACCGCAGAAACGCCGCCGATCAGCCCAATCTTTATTCCTTGCTGCCAAATATCTTTCATAGTCTCGTAGTCTTGTAGTCCTTAGTCTTATCGTCACATAGCCTCGTAGGCTCATATTTCTAATTCCTCACTATTTGACTATATGACTATCTGACTATCCGACTAAGTAACTATTCGACGAATTAGGCTTTCTTCACCGCCAGACGTTCTCCAAGAATCCCCGTCGGCCTGAAGATCAACACAAGCACCAGCATAGTAAAAGCAATCCCGTCTTTTAACTGATAGGGTGCGATAATGCCCAAGCCATCCAGAAACAGGCTGGGTCCTATTGATTCGATGAGGCCGAGAAAGATCCCGCCCAGCATGGCTCCGGGGATATTGCCGATACCGCCCAAGACGGCCGCGGTGAAAGCCTTGATCCCCGGAATAAAACCCATGAAGAAGTGAACCTGCTTGAACATGAGCGCATAGAGGACGCCCGCAGCTCCGGCCGCCATCCCCCCAATAACAAACGTGGTCGAAATCATCCTGTCAATATCAATTCCCATCAGCAACGAAGCCTCCTTATCTTCCGAGACGGCACGGATTGCCTTTCCCACACGCGTACGCTGGATAAAATAATAGAGCGCAACCAACAACAATGCAGCGGCTACAATCACTACCAAATGAATCCGTAAAATTCGATATTCGCCGAAAATAATTTCACCCTCCATCATCTTCACCACTGGGTAAGCCTGGAAGCCTGAACCATAAAGCCCCCGAAAAGTATATTGAAGAAAGAAGGAGGCACCGATCGCAGTGATGAGGGGAATCAAACGGGGTGCGGTCCTCAGAGGACGATAAGCAATCCGTTCCAGAAGAAACGCAATCAGAGTTGAAGTCGCCATGGCCACAAGAAAAATAACGACCAAACAAAGAATGGGCTGACTGTCTAACAGACCGGAAGAATAAAAAGCAGCTGCTACATAATAAGCGGTGTAAGGGCCACTCATAAAGACTTCGCTATGGGCAAAATTAATCATCCGCAAAACCCCATAAACCAGGGTGTAACCCATGGCGATCAGCGCGTAGATGCTCCCCTGGGCTAAACCGAAGATGAGGAAATCAAACCAGTGGTAACGGGTATACCGGCCTGCGCTTAATGTGGCGGTTGACCCCCAAATGATCACAGCCAAAATGACTCCTCCAATGAACCACATAACGATATCCGTGGGAGTGATCCTTTCCCTCAATCGTCTCAACCGTTGTCGCATAGGGGCCTCCGACCCTTTAGATCTGCTGACAAAATAGGCACTAATTATAAACAAATCCCCTCACCTCATCCCTCTCCCCCTGCCTACCGGCAGGCAGGCAAGGAGGAGAGGGGAGGATGAGGGGGTGGTGTTTCTGATAGAACCAGCTTACTTCTTTGCTGGCGCAGCTGGAGCCTTCTTGGCCGGAGCTACCTTGGCTGGAGCTGCTTTCGCAGGTTTCCACACCGGTTTATCCGGCATTACCAATTTCTTAACATTGTCAACCGTCGTCTTATAGATTCCGATTTGCGGGTCTGCACAGTCACCATATTGATCGCAGTTAAGCGTCCCGGTTAAACCTTTGAAGTTCTTGGTAGCATAAAGAACGTCCCTCAGTTTCCCGCGATCAATGGTGAGGGTACCGTCGGGAGCCTTTTGGGCTACTTTCTCAATTGCTGCAAAAACCATCATCGCCGCATCATAGGCATGGGCATGGAAGGGGGCTAATGGTTTTTCGCCATATTTCTTCTGATGCTTCTGTAAGAAGCTTTTGTAGCCTGCCGCAAAAGCTGAGAAGTCTGGACTCGAGTGATACATCCCCACGGCCGTCTCCCCCGCGGCCTTATAAAAGTCCGGAGAGAAGATACCGTCAGCACCCATCAGAATGACCTTTTCTAAACCCTTCACCTCCTTGGACTGGCGGGTAATGTGTCCGCCTGCGGCAATGAAGATCGGATAGTAGATGAACTCAGGCTTACCTGTGGCAATCTTGGTTAGCACCGGTCGCATATCCGTGTCTGTCGGAGAAACGGCTTCCTGAGCAGTAACGGTTCCGCCCAGTTTCTTGAAGGTCTCTGCAAACACAGCCTGAAGTTGCTCAGCATAGGGGCTTCCGTCATGGACTGTTGCAGCCCTTTTGATCTTCAGTTGTGTCCATGCGTACTCCGCTGCTACTGCCCCCTGAACCTTATCGTTGTGACATGTGCGCAGATAACCATCATATTCTGGTCCTCGTTTCGGGTCGGTCAAGATTGGTGCAGTATTTGAAGGAGAAACCGTTGCAATTCCTGCCTTCCAAAGAATTGGCACGCCTGGACGAGCCTCACTTGAACAATTTGAGCCAATCGCTGCCACGATCGTTGGGTCGGCTGCGAGTTTGGTTGCAGCAGCTTGCCCACCTTCAGCATTACACCCTGTGTCTTGGAAGCTCAGCTTAATGGGATGCCCGAGGAGCTTGCCACCCTTGTCCTCAGCAGCAATCTCAACACCACGTCTGGTATCGGTACCCAACGAAGCGTCCGGGCCTGCAATGACCATCCAGCTGGCAATGTGGATGGGTTCCCCGGGTTTGATCTTTACGACGCCTAATTTACCTTCATACTTGACC
>CAYMTD010000237.1:0-4338 GCA_964393245.1 uncultured Syntrophaceae bacterium | reverse complement strand
GTTAAACTCTTTCATAAACTTTTTCCCTTTGTCGCTGCCCTCTAATTTTATTTTGAGTTCCTTGGCGGGGGTCTCCAAGAAGAGTTTGTCAAGCCCCATATCCTTCGCTTTTGCGGAGAACTCCCACAGTCTCCGATCGACCCGGAAGCTTTCGTTATCGAAACCGCTTAACAATTTGTGGAACGTGGGATGGGTATCATCGATGTTGAGCAACTGCATGCAGAGCTGTTCAAAAAGGGCATAGGGGGTATAGGTCCCATACATCATATGCATGTGGATCTCCCACATTCTCCGGCAGGTATCGATCGTTTCCTCAAAATTCTCCAGAAGCTGGATGTTCGTAGCGGTTTCAAGGTTGAGGGTTTTCAAGTTATCATAGCGTTTCAGTATCTCCTTGACATAGCCTCCCCAGAGCCCATCGTAGTTCTCCACAAAGGGTCGAATCGCCTCCCTGAATTTCTTTTCTCTTTCGGCTTTCTCCCTGTCTGAATCGACCATAAGGAGGCAAAGATAACCTCCTCCATCTTTGAACCGCCAGTCCCATCCCTTCACTGTGGGAAGTGAAAGGGTTTCGGCACCGTATTGCATTCCATGCCGGCAAAAGTTGATCCAAAACCATCCAAACATAGGCGTCCACGGCGGGACGGAATGAGTGGCATCAAGAAACCAAGCTGGCGACTGTTCTAAATCATACTTCTCATCAAACTCAAATCCTGGAACAACGTCATAGATCTTCATCTTCCCACCTCCTTAAGAATTTTTGAGAAAATAAGAAAAAGTGCCCTCCTGCCTTTCATTCGCCGATAAAAAAAGATTTCCCCTGATCTACGTCCAACCTCCTTTCGTTTAATTTCATGCCATCTCCCTAACCAGATGGCGTCACCTGAAAAGATGACGGTGGGTGCCAATAAGGCACATCACGCTGTACCGACAGGATTCTTGGTAAATCAAATCACTTTTCGACCTTCACAACGAAGCTTCCGAAAGGATGATCCTGTTCGATACCAAACCTAAGTTCGCTTCTGGGAAGAACCCCTGAGAGAGTGAGGTTAGGATGGTTCGAGTTCATTGGAAACGCTTTTCTTCACTGGCCAGGACTCCTGCCCTCTCGTAAACCCACTTCAGGATACAGGGCGTGCACTCTAACCGGGGCTTCCATAGGTCTTTCTTTCCATCCTCTGGTAGATTGCTACAAATACTTCTTGACCTTTTCGGCAGTAATCGGCAAATCCCGGATACGCACACCACAGGCGTCATAAACGGCGTTCGCAATGGCCGGTGCGGTAGGCACATCGGCATACTCCGCCATCCCCGAAGCACCGAAGGGACCTTTCTTTCTCGGAATATTGAGGGTGATCACCTCCATATCCGGCATATCTTTGGCTCGCGGGACCTTGAATTTGGCAAAACTATCGGTCTCGGTGTAGACAAACTCCTCCCTGAGAGCGTATCCCAGACCCATGGCAATGCCTCCATGGAGTTGACCTTCGACGTTTTGAATATTGATGACCGTTCCAAGATCATGAACGGAAGTAATTTTCAAGACATCAACTTTACCTGTTTTCACTTCCACCGCCACTTCAGCCATCTGGATTCCAAAGGAATACGTTTCCCATGGAACGCCCTGGCCGGTCTTCGGATCAGGTCTTGAAGTGACGGGCTTGTTCACCGCCTTGTAAAGAGCGGGCAGCCCCTTGGCTTTCATTTCACTGTAAGTCTTCACCTTATTTTCCTTCATGACTCTTTTCAACTCCGCAACGGCCATCTGGACGGCTCTTCCTGATACGTAGGTCTGCCGGCTTCCAGCTGAGAAGTTTCCGTCCGGTGTGATTTCCGTGTCGGTGGTACAGACTTTTACTCTTTCCAATGGAAATCCCATCGTCTCTGCAGCAACCTGCCAGAACATGGTATCGGTTCCTTGACCCATGTCCGCCGCCCCAATCCAAACCTTCAAAGAGTCATCTGGTAAGAGTTCTGCCCATGCTTCGGATTGGTCAGGAGCGCTTCGGCCCGGACCGAACCAGACCCCCCCTAAGCCCACACCCCGTTTGATTTCATTGGTTGTGTTGGCCTTTGCTTTCTTGAGTGCCCTATCATAAAGAGGCTTGATCGTCTTCATGCACTCCTGAAAACCAATCGGGTGGTCTAATACCTGGCCACAAATCGTTGTATCCCCTTGAACAAAACCATTTTTCATCCTGAGCGCCAAAGGATCGAGTTTCAGCTCGGAGGCCAACTCGTCGAGAATGGACTCAATGGCAAAGGCCACCTGGGGGACACCAAACCCTCTCATGGCGCCCTTGAAGGCCGTATTGGTATAGACAGCTTTCCCATAGACATGGGCATTGGGAAACCGGTAAGGTCCCTGGGCATGGATCACCCCTCGTTGTATCACACTGTTGCTGAAGGACTTGTAGGCTCCGCCATCTGCGGTGACATCGAAATCTAATGCCATCAACGTCCCATCCTTTTTGGCTCCCACTTTGACCTTCATGAAGAAGGGGTGGCGCTTGGGAGTTGCTGCAAATGTCTCGCTCCTTGTATAGACGAGTCTTACCGGTCTTTTGAGCTTCAGGGCTGCAAGGCCAAGGATTCCACCCACGGAGACATCGAGCTTGCCTCCAAAGGCTCCGCCGGTTGGCGTCTGAATCACTCGAACCTTTTCCAACCCGAGACCCAAGGCCTCAGCGATTGTCTTGCGATGGGCATGGATATTCTGGCCTGCAGCCATCACGACCAGTTGGCCGTTTTCATGGATATAGGCAATGCCGGAGTCGTTTTCGAGATAACCATGTTCAACGGTTTGCGTGGAGTAGCTTTTTTCGAGAACAATATCTGCCTCAGAAAAACCTTTTCCAACATCACCATGGATGATGGGCTGCTCAAAAAAGAGGTTGGATCGATCGTCATGGACCCTCACGGCCCCCTCTTTCAGGGCATCCTCCAGCGTCATGACCGGTTCGAGAGGTTCATAGGCCACCTCGATCTTTTCGAGGGCATGGGAAGCGATTTCCTCAGACGTTGCTGCTACGGCAACCACTGGATCGCCGATGAAGCGGACTTTATTACTGCATAGGATGGGTTGATCATCTCCAGCCATCTTCAGGATGTTTGTTCCTTTGACATCTTTCGCAGTGAGAACAGCCAGCACCCCAGGAATGGCCTCCGCCTCTTTCGTGTCAATGTGGATGATCTTGGCATGGTGATGGGGGCTTCTTAAGACCTTGATGTGGGCGCATCCCCCCACAGCCAGATCAGCAGCATAGAGGGTCGTTCCCGTTGCCTTCTCAAGGGCATCGATTCTTGTCACGGTCTTGCCAATGGTGTTCTTTCCTTCCAATTTCAATTTGATGGATTTCATTTCTCTCCTGAAATAAGAAGCAGCCAGTTCCACAGCCTCGAAGATCTTCTGGTAACCAGTGCACCGGCAGATGTGGGGCTGGAGGGCTTTCTTGATCTCCTCTTTGGTGGGGCTTAAGGTTTTATCCAATAGAGATTTCGACCGGATGATCATTCCAGGCGTACAAAAACCACATTGAATGGCTCCCGCCTTGGCAAAAGCTAATTGGAGGGGATGGGGATTTTTAAGGGTGCCAATCCCTTCGATGGTGGTGATCTCTTTATCCTTGGTTTTGGCTACCGGATACCTGCACGAGAGAACCACTTCCCCATCCACCAGCACGGCGCAAGTTCCGCAATGGCCGGCAGAGCACCCCTCTTTCGTGCCTGTCAATTTGAGATCTTCGCGGATTACCTTGAGTAAGCTCTTTTGTGGATCAACAATCACCCTTCTTGGAACCTCATTCACTATGAAACGGATCTCTTGCATCTTCGAAAGCCTCCGAAAAGACTTAATGCATGGCCCTTCCACCATCGACCAAAAGAGTCTGCCCTGTGATGAAATCGCTTTCATCCGATGCGAGGAAAATGACTGCTCCAAGAAGATCGTTGGGTTGCTCCAGGCGCCTCAAGGGTGTTTTGCTGACATCGTATTTGGTCACATCGGCAAGAGAGCGACTTGCTTCCGTGTCCGTGAACCCTGGAGCTACGGCGTTGATATTTATATTGTGGGGCCCCAATTCGATGGCGAGAGCTCTGGTTAATCCAATTACCCCTCCTTTTGAAGCTACATAGTGAATAAATCCATGAGAACCTGTGAAGAAGACTTCTGACGAGAGGTTGACGATCTTTCCCCTTCCTTGTTGTTTCATATAAGGGAACACGGCCCTGGTACAGAGCCAAGGACCCTTCACATTCACACTCATCACCAAATCCCATTCATTTGGATCAATCTCTGTAAAGGATTTTCGAACCAAGCCATCGTAGATAGCCGCACAG
>CAYMTD010000236.1:0-4348 GCA_964393245.1 uncultured Syntrophaceae bacterium | reverse complement strand
TGTGGTCAACCGGGTAGGGGACTTCGGTTTTATTCTCGGCATGTTTCTCCTCTTCAGCAGTCTGGGACAGCACGACATCTGGACCCTTGACTTTACCGAGGTCTTCGCCAATGCGAATAAGCTTGACGGGGCGACCGTGACGGCCATTACGATTCTGCTCTTCGTGGGAGCCTGTGGGAAATCGGCACAGGTTCCTCTTTATGTGTGGCTTCCGGATGCCATGGAAGGTCCCACTCCGGTTAGCTCTCTCATCCATGCCGCTACCATGGTGACCGCAGGGGTTTACATGGTTGCCCGCTGCAATGTGCTCTATAGTATGGCGCCCATCGCGATGGCGATTGTCGCCATTGTCGGCGTGGCCACGGCCATTTACACGGCTTCCATTGGATTCTGTCAAAATGATATCAAGAAGGTCCTGGCTTACTCCACGATTAGCCAGTTAGGCTATATGTTCTTAGGGGTAGGGGTGGGCGCCTACAGCGCAGGGATATTCCACCTGATGACCCATGCCTTCTTCAAAGGACTGCTCTTTTTGGGCGCTGGAAGCGTGATGCATGCCCTAAGTGGTGAATTGGATATGAGAAAGATGGGCGCACTGAGAAAGAGAATCCCGATCACCTTCTGGACTTTTTTCATCGCCACCCTGGCCATCGCTGGTATCCCCGGCCTCTCCGGATTTTTCAGCAAGGATGAAATCTTGTGGCAGGCCTTTTCGAGCTCTCGTGGCCATTTCTTACTATGGTTAGTGGCAGCGATCGCTGCCGGCATGACGGCCTTCTACATGTTCAGGGCATTGTTCATGACCTTCTTTGGAGAATCCAGGGTGGATCACCATGTGGCGCATCATATTCATGAATCCCCAAAGATCATGACAATTCCTTTAGTGGTTCTTGCCTTCCTCTCTGTCATAGGAGGATACGTGGGCGTCCCCCATGTCTTGGGAGGGGCCAATCACATCCATGAATTCCTCGCACCTGTCGTAGGAGGAGCGGAGCCTGGAAAGACTCATGCGGCGATCTCGTTCATCTCAGAGGCCTGGGCCTCTGGGGGAGAGGCAGGAGGACATTCTGCGGCCCTGGAACTCCTCATGATGGTGGTCTCCGTGGTCATCGGCCTGATCGGGATCGGGATTGCCTATCTCCTTTATGTGAAGAACCCATTCCTTCCCAAAGCGATAGCAGAGAAATGGAGGGGACTATATCAGCTGGTCTTCAATAAATATTACGTGGATGAGATCTACCAGGCCCTTTTTGTTAATTCATTGAAGGATCTGGGAACCGGGCTCTGGAGGGGGTTCGATGACTTTGTCATCGATGGGACCATCAACGGCATTGCTTACTTGGTCGGCTGGGTCTCCGGGGTGCTGAGAAAAGTTCAGACAGGTCTCGTTCAGAATTATGCCTTTGCCATGATGATCGGAGGAATTGTTCTTTTAGGGTATTATATCGTGCGCGCCATCTTTTATTAACCCCCCTTTGTCTCCCCCCCTTTAATAAAGGGGGGGTAAGGAGGGATTAAGGCTAAAGGAGCCGGTTTCATGACTATTCTTGGAATTCCCATTCTAACGCTGTTAATTTTCTTTCCCGTCGTAGGTGCCGTCGTCCTGCTTTTTATCAATAAGGAGAAGGCGGGCGCGCTTCGAGTCGTCACCTTGATTTTCGCCGTCGTTGAATTCATCTTTTCACTTCCCCTCTTCTTCGCCTTTGACTCCAAAACAGCAGCGATGCAATTCGTGGAGGATTGGTGGTGGATTGAGGCCTATGGGATCAGTTACAAATTAGGCATCGATGGGATTAGCCTGCTGCTCGTTTTGTTGACGACTTTCCTGACTGTTCTCTGCATTCTCTGTTCGTGGACAGCCATCACCTTCCGAGTCAAGGAATATATGGTTTCCTTTCTCTTTTTAGAGACTGGGATGGTCGGAGCTCTGGTCGCTTTGGATCTCATTCTCTTCTATGTCTTCTGGGAAGTGATGCTCATTCCAATGTACCTTCTGATCGGTGTCTGGGGTGACCCGAAGAGGCGGATCTATGCGGCCATCAAGTTCTTCCTCTTCACCATGGCCGGAAGTGTTTTGATGCTCGTTGCCATTTTGGCGCTTTACTTCATGGGTGCAAAGGCCCTTGGAAAAGGGACCTTCGATGTTCTCGAGCTCTATAAACTCGAAATTCCCATGGGGACCCAGTACTGGTTATTTGGAGCTTTTGCCCTCGCCTTTGCGATCAAGGTCCCCATGTTCCCTTTCCATACCTGGTTGCCCGATGCCCATACCGAGGCTCCCACAGCTGGGAGCGTCATCCTGGCGGGTGTCTTGCTGAAAATGGGAACCTATGGATTCATCCGCTTTGCCATTCCGCTGTTCCCGCAGGCCGCCTTTCAGTTGATGCCCTTAATCTCTGTTTTGGCACTGATTGGAATCATCTATGGAGCTTTGGTCTCCATGATGCAGCCCGACCTGAAACGGCTGGTGGCCTTCTCAAGCGTGAGCCACTTGGGATATGTCATGCTCGGAATGTTTGCCCTCAACACCCAGGGAGTCCAGGGGTCGATCTATCAGATGCTCAATCACGGGATCAGCACAGGATCCCTCTTCTTGATCGTGGGGATGATCTACGAGCGGCGCCACACAAGGATGATTGCTGACTTTGGAGGGCTCTCGAAAGTCATGCCTATCTATGCCACCTTTTTCATGATCGTCAGCCTCTCCTCCATTGGACTGCCTGGAACGAATGGGTTTGTGGGAGAATTTCTTATTCTTTTGGGGGCTTTTCAAACGAATACCGTTTATGGCGTGTTTGGGGCTACGGGCGTGATCCTGGGAGCGGCCTATATGCTCTGGATGTTTCAACGGGTCATGTTCGGAAAAATCACGCGACCCGAAAACGAGAAATTGAAAGACCTCAATGCGCGGGAAATCACGATTCTGGTTCCCATGGTCATCTTGATTTTTCTGATGGGGATTTATCCAAAACTATTCTTTAGCAAGATGGATGCCTCCGTTGAGAAATTTTTGAAAGATGTCAAAGACAAGATCGAAATGAAAGCGGATCTCACGCAGCCGAAGATGCTGGCAGAGATTAAGAAATAGTTAGCGGTTCGGGGTTCAGAGTTCGGAGCCGTTGAAATGAGTTCCTCCGAACTAATTACTCCGAACTTCGCGGAGGATTTTAAATGAAGCCACCGGAGATTGACCTTTATCTCATTGCTCCTGAGATCGTAATCACCGCTTTTGGGTTTCTGGTTTTGATGGTCGATGTCTTTTCGCCCCAGAAAGAGAAAAAAGGATACCTTGGGGTGATCAGCCTGATCGGAATCGTCATCGCCTTTTTCTATATGCTTCCCCTCATGGGTTCTGCCGGCTCCGGTTTTGCCGGGATGTTCACCTCGGATGGATATGCCCTCTTCTTCAAGGTGACCTTTCTGATCATTGCCTTTCTGACGGTTTTGATCTCGATGGGATATGCTGAAAGGGAAGGAATTGCCTTCGGAGAATACTATGCGTTGGTCCTCTTTGCGACCCTTGGAATGATGCTGATGGCCGCAGGCACTCACTTGATCGTCATCTTCCTCGGACTGGAAACGATGTCCATCTCGATCTACGTTCTGGCGGGAATGATGCGCGAGGATCGGAGGTCAGTGGAATCGGCCCTGAAATATTTTCTTTTAGGCGCATTCGCGACGGGATTCCTCCTTTATGGGATTGCCCTGCTCTACGGGGCGACCGGGTCGCTCTATCTCAAGGATATTGCGGCCTACATCTCATCTAAAAATCTCCTAAGAAATCCGATGCTCCTGATGAGCCTGGTCTTCCTGACCATTGGGTTTGGCTTCAAGATTGCCTCAGTTCCATTCCACATGTGGACACCCGATGTCTATGAGGGCGCTCCCACTTCAATCACCGCCTTTATGGCGACAGGGGTAAAAGCCGCCGGGTTTTCCGCTCTGGTCAGGATCTTTTTCTCCGCCCTCCCAGCCTTTCGACCCGATTGGACTTCCATCATGTGGGTGATTGCTCTGGCGACGATGACGCTCGGAAATATTGTTGCCATCTCTCAAACCAATATCAAGCGGATGCTGGCTTACTCCAGTATCGCCCATGCGGGATATATTCTGGTGGCGTTCGTCGCTGGAAATGATTTGGGAACTTCGGGGATCCTCTTCTATCTCATGGCCTATGCTTTTATGAATCTTGGCGCCTTCACCGTTGTGATCCTGCTCGGCAAAAAAGGAGAAGAAAATACACTGATCAATGACTACGCAGGGATTGGATTCAAACACCCGCTTCTGGCAGCAGCCATGACCATCTTTCTTCTCTCCATGGCAGGCATTCCTCCGCTCGGCGGATTTA
>CAYMTD010000235.1:2560-4349 GCA_964393245.1 uncultured Syntrophaceae bacterium | reverse complement strand
AAAGATTTTATCCAAACCTCAGTGATGAGATCAGAGCGATTCTTACGAATAAGAGGGATCGACAGGAGAGCTTAGGCCCGTCTGCGAGGCTTGGCGGAAGTCTCTTTTAGGACCTCATGAACCCAGTTGAGCGTAGCAATCATCTTTGGGAATCCGATGGTCGTCAATCCCAGCAGCACGACATGCCGGATCTCTTCCGGAGAGATTCCAAGGGCCAAGGCTCTTCGGGCATGGGATTTGACTGCACCTTCCGATTCTGATCCGATGGCAATGCCTAACTTGATCAACCGTCTGGTCTTCTCCTGGAGAGGTCCAGAGGCATGGCATTTTTTGGCAAGCCTGTCATACTCCTTCTCAACCTCTGGAAACTCTTTTCTGAATCGTTCATACGGAAATGGGTACGACCCTCTCTTGGCCATCTTCTCCCCCTTCCTCCTTAGGCTAAGGTCATCGTGTATTTGTGAATCATATGATGCGGGAAATAGGACTCCTTCGCTTTTCTCAATCCCGGCTCCCCTAAATCCTGTTCTCGGTTGACATAGAGATAGGCTGACCACTCCTGTTCCAGAAAGGCCTGATTGACCACAGGATAGAGACCTTCGAACGCTGGATTAGCCTTTTCGATATGAATGACAACGGTTTCCGGATTGAGGGGCTCTCCCAGGGTAAAAGCCTCCAGCTTCCCGTCTATAAGGATCACCCCTCCTTTCATATTCAATTGACCAAAGTGTGTCAAGGCTTCTTTAATAGCGATCGATTCATTCGTCAGGCCCGGGACCACCTCGCAGTGCCGGAGGTCACACCAATCGGTCTCCAATCGAAGACACTCGGATATCCATTCCGGCGTGAGGGAAAGATATTGGTACGAATATTTTTCCTTGAACTGTTTGATGTGGTTTCGCTTTCGGTGGTACTTCCTGCCGTCCAATCTAATTAAATCTCTGGTGAGGTAGATGTAATCCGATTGATCTCGATCCAGATCAGCCCGCATGCCCTTTCTCTCCCAGGCGATCTGGGCCAGCATCGATTCCGGAACTCTGACAATCTTGGGGGAGACTCCTCTTTCCTGGAGATAGTGAAGGAGGGTCCCAAACGTCTCACACCTATCTCCCTCACCAATCGGAGGGAAGAAAAAGGATTGGTCTCCCTTGTCGGACAGGAGGCAGATGAAGTTTCTGAAACGGCCGATCTTTAACTGGTAGGCCTGACGCCAGATGAAGAGATTCGTAAAAGTAAATTCAGAAATGACCGGTGGAAATCTGAGGAAAGCGGCTTCCAGGAAAGGCTTCTCTTCAAGAGAAAAATCTTTAAATTGAGGGAACTCGGGAACCTTCTTCCATAACTCCTCCATTCTAAGGAACTCCCTTCATCTTTTCTATCATCGGACCAAATGCGTGACCATCGTACAGATTTCTTCGTGGTTGAAAGGCTTATGGATGAAACCGTATACTCCCAGATCGATCGCCTCCTTAAGAAACGCATCTCCTCTTTCAGAGACGATCAAAAGGATTTTCGGTTGCTGGGACTTCTTGAGTTCGAGTAAGAGCTTTTTTTCCTTGATACCAGGAGAGTCAATATTGAGGATCACAACATCGAAGATCTCTTGGGATAGATGAGCTTTGATCTGAAAAACACTGTCCAGAACGGTTACACAGTGCCCCTCTCCCTCCAAACACTCCCTGAGATAACCCCGGCTGGCCAAGTCGTGGTCGACAATGCATATTCTACTCTTCATCCCTTCTCCCCATCCAAGAAGTAACTAATGGACCTCATTCTCATGGAAAGGGGA
>CAYMTD010000235.1:0-2460 GCA_964393245.1 uncultured Syntrophaceae bacterium | reverse complement strand
GGCCACGAATGGGCAAGGAAGCGTTCCATGACTTCAGACGCAAAACCCGTTACCTCTTTTCTCTTCTCATGACTGAATTTCTGCAAGAAATGAGAACTGAGCAGCGGAATGTCATCTTTCCTCTCGCGCAGGGGAGGGACAAAGATGGGGATGACGTTGAGCCGATAAAAGAGGTCTTCACGGAACGTCCCTTTCCTCATCCCCTCCGTCAGATTCTTATTGGTTGCAGCAATCACCCGGACATCCACTTCTAAGGTTTCTTCTCCTCCCACTCTTTCGAATCGGTGATCCTGAAGCACACGAAGGAGCAGAATCTGGGTTGGAGGAGAGACCTCCCCGATCTCGTCGAGAAAGAGGGTTCCTCCGTGGGCCAGTTCGAACCGCCCGATCTTTCTCCGAATCGCTCCCGTAAAGGCGCCCTTTTCATGACCGAAGAGCTCACTCTCTAAAAGGTTCTGAGAGTACGCAGAGCAATTGGCCACCACAAAGGGTTTCGTCTTCCGGTGACTGTTGAAATGGATCGCCCTCGCGATCAATTCCTTCCCCGTACCGCTTTCGCCCTGGATGAGGACGGTGGAGTCGGTATTGGATATATCCGAGATCAATTCGTAGATCTCCTGCATCCGGCTATTCTTCCCCAGGAGGTTTCCAAAACTGTATCGTTTCTCCAGGGCCTGGGAGAGAAGAATATTCTTGTTCCTTTCTCGCTTCAGCTCGTCATGGAGGTCTTTGATGCGGAGCATGACTCGAATCTTTGCTAGGAGCTCCTCGTTAACAAAGGGCTTGGTCAGGTAATCATCCGCACCAATGTTGAGGGTGTCGATCTTCTCCTGCAGGCTCGAGCGCACCGTCAGCATGATCACCGGAATGAATCTCATCTCCTCATCTGCTTTGATCTTCTGACAGACGTCTCTTCCATCTTCGTCACCCAGTACGATATCGAGCAGGACGAGATCCACAGGGGTTTCGGACTCTGAGGTGACCTGTCTTCTCGCCTCCAGAAACCGCATCGCCTCCGTTCCTGAAGAAACGGGGAAGACCTGATAGCCCTCCAATTCAAGGAGCGTGGTGATCATTTCCACCGTATCCTTTTCATCCTCAACGATCAGGATTTTCTTTGGTTCCCTCTTCTCCATTCCGGGGTCCCTTTTTTCGGGTAAAGTATAATAATTTCTGACAGGAAAAACAATAGACCGGAGGTTCAGCATATCAGGAGACCAGGTTATCAGGAGATGGCGATTAGAGTATCAGGTCAACAGGCAAAGCAGACATAGAACCAGTTCGTCCAGGTACCTGATTTCCTTATCTCCTCATTCTGGTCCCCTGATCATCCGATAACCTTGCGGTGGGAGTTCAACTGGTTTCACACGGAGGAATCTTTTCGATCAGTTTCTTCTTCCTTGCAGGGGTGAGATCTTCCCTGATCTTCCAGCCCTCTTTGGCAAACGCATCTCGTTTCTTGATGAGAAGCCATTCCTTGCCCGTCCCCCTTCCCTTCATCAGGGCAAGGGAGAACCCGCCCTTCAATTTTTTCCCCTCCAGAGAGAAGCTCAGCTTCCCCTTCTGAAGAGCAAGTTCGGGCTTCTCCTCAGGGAGAAACTCTCCAGCATCCCAGATGAGGACCGCTCCGGCTCCGTAATGGCCCTGAGGAATAATTCCTTCAAAGTCCCCATAATCAAGCGGATGATCCTCCACCATGACGGCGAGCCTCTTGTCGGCAGGGTCCATGGAAGGTCCCTTCGGAACCGCCCACGATTTAAGAACTCCAGCGATCTCCAGCCGAAAATCGTAGTGAAGATGGGATGAATGGTGCTCGTGGACAACGAATCTCATGAATTACTCCTTTCTTGAATTTGGAGCCCTTCCTTTTATGGCAGTCAAAATTCCTGCAAGGATCAACATTCCCCCGAAAACCTTCCACGGGGTCAATCCTTCCCTGAGAATGGAATAGGCCAGAAGGGTAGATCCCACCGGTTCACCCAAATAGGTAATCGCCACCATCGAGGCAGGAAGATATTTCAGCGCCCAGTTGATGGTCGTGTGGCCGATCAACTGGGGAATGAGGGCCAGAAGAAGAAGGAAGAGATAGGTCGTCGACGAATGCCCAAAGAAGTTTTTTTGAGACACGAGAGAAAGGAGAACCAAAAGGATTCCAGCCGTAGAATAGACCGGGAAGATATAAGAGAGCAGGTCCTGACTCCTTCTCATTTTTCTTCCCACCAGAAAGTATGCTGAAGCGGTGAGGGCCCCCAAGAGGGCCATCCCATCTCCCATCAGTGCCTCTCTTGAAATGGTCATATCTCCATAACTGATCAGCCCGCTCCCCAAAACGGAGAGAATGATTCCAACGATCAAATAGAGTCCCATCCGCTCTTTGAGAAAGAGCGACGATCCAATCCCCACAAAGATGGGATAAGTGGTCACCAGCACCACGGAGCTGGCAACCGAGGTGTATTTCAG
>CAYMTD010000234.1:0-4350 GCA_964393245.1 uncultured Syntrophaceae bacterium | reverse complement strand
TGCTGGCCGATACCGCACTCCTTAATCTTGTAGAGCAGGGCTTTATAGCTGATATTTAGGAGACCAGCTGCCTTCTTGCGGTTCCAATTTGTCATTTCCAGGGCCTTTCGAATGACCTCAGCCTCTGCCTTTGTAATCGCCTCTCGATGCACCTCCTTTAAAGAGGGCCACTTCCTGTGGGGGCGGGATCCCTCCTCCATTTGAGTCGATTCTTTCAAAATCGCAGAGGTCAGCTCATCCAGAACGACCTTCTCGTTTCCAAGGACGATGATCCGCTGGATAACGTTTTCGAGCTCACGGACATTCCCCAACCAGGGATAACGGAGAAAGACCTTCATGATCTCATCTGAAAGGGGCTTCACCGTCTTACGGTATTTTTTCCCAAATTTGTCCAGGAAGTATTCGACAAAAATTGGGATCTCCTCTTTTCGGTCTCTCAAAGGAGGAACCGTAATATTGACCACATTGAGCCGGTAGTAAAGGTCTTCACGGAATCGACCGCTATTTACAAATTCTTCAATGTTCTTATTCGTTGCTGCCAACACCCGGACGTCCACCCGGACATCCTTCTTCCCTCCTAACCGGGAAAACTCTCTGTCCTGAAGAACCTGGAGAAGCTTGGCCTGAAGGGGAAGACTGATTTCAACAATCTCATCGAGGAAAATGGTCCCGCCATTGGCCAGTTCGAATTTACCAGGTTTCTGACGATAGGCGCCGGTGAAGGCCCCTTTGTCATATCCGAAAAGCTCGCTTTCGAGGAGCTCGGAAGGCAGGGCTGCACAGTTCACCTTCACAAAAGGCTTATCGCGTCGCAGAGAATTGAGATGAATCGACCGGGCCACCACTTCTTTTCCGACTCCGCTCTCTCCACGGATCAACACCGTTACATCTGTATTGGCCACTTGGTCAATCATCTCTTTAATTTGATGCATCGTTTCGCTGGTGTAGATGAAGATCCCTCGTTCGCGCTCCATGATCTCTCCGACCTCAACAAAAGTTGAAGGTTGGAGGGGGGATTTCATCTCTTCTTCTTCGGGAATTGAACCATTTCCGAACTCTTGTTTGATGCGGTTCATCTCCTGAAGTTCCATGAAGAAACGGGCGGAAGTGAGGGCAGCGCCTACCTGGTTTGAAATATAGGCCAAAGCCAATTTGTCCCCCTCGTCGAAGGCTCCCTTTCTTGAATGGCTGAGGTTGAACACGCCGACGACCTGGTCTTTCTCTCGAACGGGAAAACAAATGAGCGATCTCACGTTGTTCTTCAATCCGTCAGCCCGGATAAAACGAGGCTCCTCCTTGACATCGTGAATGAGGACGGCCTGTCCCTCTTTCAAGACCCAGCCCGCGATTCCCTCTTTCAGCTTCTGGCGATTCGTTTCAGTGGAGGGATCAAGAGAGTAGCTTGTCTCTTTATCATACCTCCCCCGAGAGGCCAAGATCGACAGTTCGCCGGAAACCGGGTCTTTCAGCATGACGGAACAATTCTCAGCATCGATCTCATCCATCACAGCATCCAAAATCTCCTTGCACGTCTCCACGAAATTGGGAACATGATGCATAGCTCCCTGAACCTTCAGAAAAAGATTGAATGCCTTTTCTTTCTTCTTCATAAAGGAGATAACACGCGATGCAGAATCGCATCCGCCCGAAAACTCACCGACAGAAGAACTGTTTGCTTTCATCGTACGGTTCGCCGTGAATGGCTCTTCCTTGATCGGTTATTCGCTACACGTGAAGGTTTTTCTCTCTCGAAGGCATTCTCCCCACATCCCTTCGAGGATGGATTCGGTTGAGTTCCTGTTCCAACTCCTTTTTTTGAAGGAGAATATTCCGTTGCCTTAGCCCCTTTCTGAGATGAAGGAGAATCTTCTCTGCAGAAAAGGGCTTTTTGAAGAAGTCATCGACACCGGCACTCATAATCTCTTCGTATTTCTTAGAGTCTAGCTCCTTGCTCGTGAGCATCATGACATACGTTTCAGGAAATCTCTTTTTCAAGCCCCGGACTAATTCGAGCGTGCAAAAATGATCGATCCAATATTCAGTGATGAGACAGGCCACCTCACGCTCCGAGAAAGTCGGCATGACCGTTCCAATCGAATCTGACGGGAGAATGGTATATTCCTCCTCCTCGAGTAAATTCTTTAATGTCCATTGGACATAACGTTCGTTATCGAGAACTACAATCGTTTCCTTAGACATGGTCAACTCCAAGAATGTGCTGCCGCTATTGAGTCTGTTGAGTGCAGTGGGTCTGTTGGGTCTATTGCGTCAATTGAGTCCATTGAGTTTGTAGAGTTCATTCGGCTATTGATAGGAAAGAGCAAAAACGTAAAAGCATTTTCCATACCAACCCCATATCAATTTATCAACGACCTTTAACTGGCCAAATTTAAAGGGTTTTATCTGGATTGGAGTTTTTGTCAACACTGACGTAATATTTTCAAATTTACCTTCCGGCACATTTTGTGTGCCAAAAGGCTCAGAACGTGACAGGATGCTTAACAATTTCGATAAATTCTACGTTGAACCAAAAAGGCGAGGATTAATTGCGGGAATACTCTTTGTTGATCTCTTCCAAGACCGACATCAAGGATTCCGGGATGAGAAACGTTTCGGGATAGGTAAAGGTTTGAAAGGAAAGGGTTTCTGCATACGGCCGCATCGCTTCATCAGACCGGAACGACTCCTCGTTTCGGATCAATCGAGTCAATCTTTTCAATACAGCCTCCGACCCGGCCTGGTCGGTCTCGGGAAGCAGGATTCCGAAATTACCATTTTCTCTTCCAACCATATCTTCCTCCCGAGTATAAGTCCTCACAAGTCTTGCCAATTCCTGACAGAAACGTTCAAACCGTTCGCCCGTCGTGACTTCTTCGGGCATTCTTATCAGAAGGAGGGAAAGCGTGTGCTGATGTCTCCTTGCCCTTTTCAGCTCCTGACGCAGGCACTTTCTGAAATAGGTGGGGCTGAAAATAGGCTTCTGAATCTGAGTCGCTATCGGATCAAGAAGCGACTGCTTCTCGACCTCTTGCTTCTTAAGAATGAGGTCTCTTTGCCTTAGCCCTTTCCGAATGTGGACCAAAATCTTTTCGGCGGGGTAAGGCTTAAAGATGAGGTCATCAAGCCCGATGTCGAAGAGGGCCTCGTAGGTTGTTTTATCGATGTCCGCATGGGTCACCATGATAATGTAGGTTTCGGGGGAACGGCTCTTCAGCCATTGAATCACACGGCAGATATCTTCGAAGGGAGAAAGGTATTCCGTAATAAAAACGGTATATTGTTTTGAGGCACATTTCTGAAATGCCTCATCCAAGTTGACCGCTGTTTCGACGACGTAATTCTGGCCTTCCAAGATTCTACGGTAGGTGCTGAGCAGGCTCTTGTAAGGGTCTAACAGTAGGATCGAATTATCTGACATAGCCGCTAAGGCTCCTGCAATTTTTTTGCCAAACTTGTTGGTCTCGTAAAAAGTTGGTATCTGTCACCCTGAACTTGTTTCAGGGTCTGGTAAGTCCGTGATTTTGTAAGATGCTGAACCAAGTTCAGCATGACGTTTTTGGCGTTTTTGACTTTATACGGATATCCCAATCCTAAGTTATACCCAACTTTTTCCGTGGAGTTCTGATCTTATATTTCCTCATCCGACTCATCAGCATTTTTCTTGTAATTCCAAGAAGCTTTGCCGTTTTCTCCTGATTCCAGTCACTCTCTTTCAACTTACTGAGGATCCATTTTCTCTCCAGATCTGAGATCATCCTCATCAGAGAGACGTTTCCAATTTTCTCCCCTAAGGGTTCTTCTTCGGCGCACTCAAAGAGAGGGGGAAGGTCATTTATGGTAATCGTGTCCCTGCCGCAAAGCACAATCATCTGCTGAATGACGTTCGCCAATTCCCGAACATTTCCAGGCCAGTGGCAGTTCTTCAGGTACTCCACCACCTCCGGCTCAATCCGGATGGGTCCCATATCCCCCTGAAACTGCTTGAGGAAGTGGTTGACCAGAAGAGGAATATCAGAAACACGCTCCCTCAAGGGAGGAAGCGTAATCGGGACAATGCTTATTCGATAATAAAGGTCTTCTCGGAAATTTCCCCTGGCAACCTCTTCTTTGAGATTTCGATTTGTCGATGAAATGATTCGAACGTCTACTTTAATGGGCCGGCTATCCCCCACCCTTTCAAACTCCTTATATTCGATGACCCTGAGAAGCGTCTTTTGAAGGTGAAGAGGGACTTCACCGATCTCGTCCAGGACGAGCGTCCCTCCGTCGGCCATCTGAAACCGACCGACTTTGTCTTTGATGGCTCCCGTAAAGGCACCTTTCGTGTGTCCGAAAAGCTCGCTCGTGAGC
>CAYMTD010000233.1:2098-4354 GCA_964393245.1 uncultured Syntrophaceae bacterium | reverse complement strand
TTTTTCAGAAGTTCCATCGCCTTTCGGGCCTGCTCTGCCGAATGGCGCTTCCGGATATCCTTAAGGACGGATTCTTTATGATATTCAAGGCCCATCATGAACTGGTAGACGCCTGCCTCCCGGAACCCATCGAGGAGATCTTCATCCCGGAGAATGAGATCGGCCCGCGACTGGAGCCAGAAGTGCTGCCCTGTCTTTCGTTTCAGCATCTCTTCGATGAAACCGACTCCCTGCTCCCGGACCACGTTGAAGGTATTGTCGCCCACGTAGAAAATCGTCTTGTCATATTTCTCTTTGAGAAGTTCGAGTTCATCCGCGACCAGTTTCGGACTCCGCCTCCTCCAGGTCTTTTTATAAAAAGCCGATTCGGAGCAGAAGGTGCAGTCCCAGGTACATCCCCTTGAGAAATTGACGACGAGTCCTCCAGAACCTTCGGAGGGAAGATCCACATAGGGGTGGGTCATCTTCGCCAGATGATAGGCCGGCATCGGAAGCGTATCGAGGTCTTCAATGAAGGGGCGATCTCCGGTGTAGACAAATTCTCTCTTTTCGTTGAGGTAGGCAAGGCCCAGGATCTTCGAGAAATCCTGCTGCTTTCTCTCCACAGCCCGCAGAAATTCGGCCAGGGTGATCTCTCCCTCTCCCACGCCAATATAATCGATGGAAGGGCAATCCCTGAGCGTCTCCTCTGCCATGAAAGAGGGGTGCTCTCCTCCCATGATGACGATCGACTGAGGGCTGACCGATTTGATCAGGCTGGCTGCGTTCATCCCATCGTAGATGAAGGCCGTACAAACCACGGAAATGCCCACGACATCGGGTTTTTCCCTTCGGACTTTTTCTTCCAGATCGCGCCAGGGATTTTCATTGAGCGTGCAGTCCATGTAATCGATGTCAAAACCCTCTCTCTCCAAGTAAGCCAAGAGTTGGAGGCATCCGGGAGATGGAACCCAGGCCCGAAGGATGGTCCAGATCTTATGGGGTGGGTCAACTAGAAGAAATCTCATACCCTATCGTTCTGTTCTTTTCTCAGGCGTCCCCTGACATAACGTTTCAGAAGGGATTTAAGAAATGGGATGCGGAAGATCAGATGGGAGGAAGGGATCTCGAAGATCTCTCCCGTTAGGAGCTTGTCAGAAAAATCTCGGACTCTTTGACTGGCCTTCTTCACTCCCTCTTCGTTCACCACGGCCACCCTTTGAAAGACCGTCTCGCAATAGCGACAGGCTGAACAGGTGGTCTGATTACAATCGTTCTCTTTGAAGAATTGGATGAAGCCATCCAGCTTCCGGTTGTCCATCTGGATGAGTTCGCGCACTTCCAGGTCAAAGACCTTCTCCAGTTCGGAGATCTTCATAATGTTGACATGCTCTGGCTTGATGAAATACTCGAGGTGAACGGGCGTGAAGGCCCCTTTCCTTGGCAGCGTGAAGAGGTCGAGGAGGTTCCCATCGTAACGGCGGTTCTCATAAGCCTTCACGTGTTCGAGGAGAAGAGAGGTCCTCTTAAACCGTTCTGTGATCTTAAAACGCTCGTAGCCGATCGCTTCATAATGGGGAATATCCTCTGGGCGAATCCACGGGGATTTCAAAAGCTCCACCGGGTCGGTCAGTTTCCGGTAAAGGCAGAGGTAACCCGGATATTGAAGATAACAGTAGTCCTCTTCCTCTCCCTCCCTGGAGGCATGCCCATCATGATTGACATGTTCGTAATTATAGGGACACTGCCAGAGGCAGATGTTGTTGACGATCAATTCGAGGTTGCACTGGACAGCCTTCCGGATGGCTTCAAGAGTTTTGAACTCACGATTGATATGTTCGTCGATGATGATCTCCTCGACGCCCATGTCCTCATATTGGAGAGCTTTCCTGACCGTATTGACACGAGCTGTGGTGGAGACCTTTACCTTCAAACGGGGAAAGCGTTTTCTGACGAGATCAATGAGATAAGGGAGTCCAATCGTGACCGCATCTGCTCCGGATTTGTCAATCCATTCTAATAGCTCGACGAGTTGTCCATATCCTTTTTTGGAATATTGAAGGTTTCCAAGACAGGGCGCATTGAGCAAGTAACTGAATTCGAGCCCTCGCTCATGGCAGGCCTTGATGTACCGCTCGACTAAGTTTCGATCGACCTGGGGAAGGACAAACCCGGGCCTCGCACCTCCCACCACATCGAAAGGAAGTTTGCCAAAGAGGGCATCAACGGATGTCCCTTCTAAGGCATCGAGAGATGAAAAGTCCCAGTTGGCTCCCA
>CAYMTD010000233.1:0-1998 GCA_964393245.1 uncultured Syntrophaceae bacterium | reverse complement strand
GAGGAGAGTGGAAGCGGCTCCCTCTTTGATGAGACGGCCGTTTCTCAGAAGATAGCCTCGGTGAGAGATGGAGAGAGAGAGATCGATCTCCTGCTCCACAATGAAGAGGGTGAGCCCCTTCTGGTTCATTTCCTTGAACGTTGAAAAAATGTCAGTTTTGAGATGAGAAGCGAGCCCCGCAGAGGGTTCATCGAGCATGAGCAGTTTGGGCCGCCCCATGATCGCCCTCCCGATGGTCAACATCTGTTGTTCTCCCCCGCTCAGCGTGCCCGCCCTTTGAGTTCTTCTCTCTTTCAAGATTGGGAAGAGATCATAGATCCACTCGAGGTCTTTCTTGATCTTTTCCTTCTCGCTACGGCGAACGAAAGCCCCCGTCAATAGATTATCGATCACCGAGAGCGTTGGAAAAGTGTGCCTGCCCTGGGGAACATGTCCGATCCCTGCCGATACAATTTTGTAGGGGTCAAGGTTGGTCACGTCCTGCTCTTCAAAGAGAATTCTTCCCTCTGTCGTCTTGAGGATGCCGGAGATCGTGAGGAGAAGGGTCGACTTTCCTGCTCCATTAGGGCCTAAAAGGGTGACGACCTCTCCCCGCTTAATCTCGAGAAAGATCTCCTGAAGAGCGGCCAGAGGGCCGTAATGGACATCGAGTTTTTTGATGTTAAGCATCCGATCTCTTCCGCTTCAAATAGGCGTCCATGACCTGGGCGTCCCTTTCCACAATGCTTGGATGGCCTTCAGCGATGAGCCTGCCGTTGTCGAGCACTGCCACCTGGTCAGCAATCTCCATCACCATCCCCATCTGATGCTCCACAATGAAGAAAGTCATCCCCTCCTTTTTAAATTGATGGATCCTTTCTTTAAGTTGTTCAGCTTCAGCAGAGGTCAAGCCTGAAGCAGGTTCGTCTAAAAGGATGAGTTCAGGGTTCATGGCGAGGGCCCGGCCCAATTCGAGAAGTCTCTGTTTGCCAAGCGGGAGCTGAGAAGCGGGCGATTTCCATCGGCCCAGAAGGCCTAAGAGATCGAGAATCTCTTTTGCCTCCTTCAGCGCAGCCTTTTCCGCCTTGCCAATCCAGGGAAGCCAAAGCCCCGAGGTAAGGAGGTTTCCTTTCAATCTCAGATGCATTCCTGCCATAATATTCTCTACCGCGGTCATATTCCCCAGGGTCTGGACCGTCTGGAAGGTTCTTCCAATTCCAAGAGCCGATATTTCGTGAGATTGAAGGCCGGTGATCTCCTTATCTTTAAAATATATTTTTCCTGAGTCAGGCTTCTCAATCCCGCTGATCAGATGAAAGAGGGTGCTCTTCCCGGCTCCGTTGGGCCCAATCAGGCCTTTAACCACTCCCCTCTCAATTTTCAAGGAGACTCGATCCAGAGCCCGCAAACCATCATATGCTTTGGCGATCTCTTCAACAACCAACAAAGACATCAGACTTTTCCTTCGTCTCTCCTTTTCTTCTTTGACCAGTAGCTGATTAGATAGATCAGCCTTATCCCCAATCGGGTTCCGATTCCCTCAGGGAAGAAGATGAGAAGGAGGATCAAAATAACCCCGTAGATGGGAAGGCTCCAGGTCTGAAACTTTCCGAGGAGATCGATGAGCCCGGTCAGGAGGATCGATACGAAGACGGGTCCGTACAGATTGCCCATTCCTCCGAGAATGACCATGATGACGATGAGAACCGAGAGGTCCAGATTGAAGGCTTCTGGATTGGCAATGGACATGGTGGAGGCGAAGAGGCTTCCAGCAAATCCGGCAAAAGCTGCACCGATGACAAAGACCGCCAATTTGGTCTGAGCAACCTTGACGCCAACGGTGGACGCGGCCTCTTCACTGGCGGCCACAGTTAGAAAGGCCCGGCCCATCTTCGAGCGGACCAGGTTTTTGGAATAGAGGAATAGTCCCAGGAGAACTCCCCACGTGAGATAATACTGTTTGAGATAGGTATCGAAAGAAAACCCCCCGATGGATAGAAATGGGATGTTAAAGATTCC
>CAYMTD010000232.1:0-4362 GCA_964393245.1 uncultured Syntrophaceae bacterium | reverse complement strand
GCCATCTCGACAATTTTCGCAAAGGCGCTTGGATCGTGAACCGCCAATTCAGCCAAGATCTTCCGGTCTAATTCGAGGTGGGCTTTCTTCAAAGCCTCCATGAGGCGACTGTAGGTAATCCCTCGAAGCCTGGCGGCTGCATTGATACGGGTGATCCACAATCTCCGGAAATCTCTCTTTTTGATCCTCCGATCTCGATACGCAGCAGCGAGGGCTCGATGAACAGCATCTACCGCCGTGCGGTAAAGCCGGCTTCGCCCCCCCACATAACCTTTGGCCATCTTAAGAACCTTTTTTCTTCTCCGCCTCGTCTTTGGCCCACCTTTAACCCTTGGCATGTTGAGTACCCCTCTGCTGAGAATTTGAATTCTTAATTCTAAACTTGCATCTAACTATAAGGCAGCAACATTTTGATCGCTTTGGCATCCTCTTTTTCAATCGCTTTCGGCCTCCTCAGAACTCTCTTGCGGTTGGCCGATTTCTTTGTCAAGATATGCCGGGCGAAGGCCCTCTTGGCTTTGATCTTTCCGGTTCCGGTCTTCTTAAATCGCTTTGCTGCCCCTCGGTTGGTCTTCAGTTTTGGCACGTTCTTCTCCTTTTCCGTTACAGAAATAGGTGTCCCGTGGCGGTGAAAAGTGAAGGCGAAGAAGGATGATAAATCCCTGAAACTTCACGGGATGAAACAACCGTCACTATCCACTATCACCGTCACTGGGTTGGTCTTGGACTTTGCAACGGCCCCAAGACCATGACAAAATTTCTGCCTTCAAATTTGGCCTCCTGCTCAACCCTTCCGATCTCCTTTGTCCCCTCAATAATCCGGTTGATGATGTTTCTTCCAAGGTCAGGATGGGCTAACTCTCTCCCTCTGAAAACGACCGTGACCTTGATCTTATTTCCTTCTTTCAAGAAGCGCTCGATGTGCCGAAGCTTGAATTGAAAATCGTGCTCCTCTGTCTTCGGTCTCATCTTGACCTCTTTGATATGAACGATGGCCTGCTTCTTCTTTGCATCGTGGGCCTTCTTTTGCTGCTGGTATTTGAATTTTCCATAATCCATGATGCGACAGACCGGCGGCTCTGATTTCGGCGAAACCTCCACCAGGTCCAACTCATAGTTGGCAGCCACGCGAAGCGCCTCAAATATGGGTAAGATACCTAACTGTTTTCCTTCAGGGTCAATGACCCTCACCTCCTTAACTCGAATCGCACGATTAATCCGAACCTGAGCCTCTCTGACGATAGACATCACCTCCTTTTTCTAATTTCAAATTTCAGATTTTAGATCTCAAATTGAAGATGTTCAATTTATAATTTGAAATTTGCAATCTGCAATTCATAACTTGGGGTATTCGGATTCGACCAGGGAGATGAAATCTTCTGGCTGGATTGACTTCATCGTTTCACCACTTCGTTTCCTCGGCGAAATGGTTCCTTCTTTCTCTTCCCGATCTCCAACGACCAGCATATAGGGAATCTTCTGGATCTGGGCCTCCCGGATTTTAAACCCGAGCTTTTCGTTCCGGAAATCTTTCTCAACACGTACCCCCTTTCGAACCAAGGCGTCATAAACCCTCTCTGCGTAGGGGATGTGCCGTTCCGTTACTGTGAGAAGGGTTGCCTGAACAGGGGCAAGCCATACCGGAAAAGCTCCTGCGAAATGTTCGATCAACACGCCAATGAATCTCTCCATGGCTCCGAGGATCACGCGGTGGAGCATCACCGGCCGATGTCGTTCACCATCGCTTCCCACATAGGTCAATTCGAATCGTTCGGGCATGGCGAAATCCACCTGGATCGTTGCGCATTGCCACTTCCGGCCAAGGGCATCTTTCAGTTTGACGTCGATCTTGGGGCCATAGAAAGCTCCCTCTCCTTCGTTCACCTCATAGGAAAGGCCCTTGGTCCGGAGGGCTTGAACAAGCGCTTGGGTTGCCCTTTCCCAGTCTTCATCGCTCCCGATCGATTTTTCCGGTTTGGTACTGAGTTCTATCTCATATTCGAATCCGAAGATTTTCATCACATCGTCAACGAACTCGATGATAGCGCAGATCTCGTCATTGAGCTGATCAGGACGGCAGAGGATGTGGGCATCGTCCTGGGTGAAACCTCTCACCCTTAGCAGGCCATGGAGTTCTCCTGATTTTTCATGACGGTGGACGGTCCCGAGTTCGAAATAACGAAAAGGAAGATCCCGATAGCTTCGAATCTGGGATTTGTAGATGAGCATATGGGCCAGGCAGTTCATCGGTTTGATTCCGTACTCCGCATCCTCCACCTTGGTGAAGTACATCTTATCACGGTAGTTTTCGAAATGGCCGGACTGTTTCCAGAGTTCAAGCCGAAGAAGTTGGGGACCGATCACGATCTGGTATCCCCTCTTCAAATGCTCCTTTCTTTCAAAATCCTCCAGGATCGTTCGGACCATCGCCCCTTTGGGATGATAGATGACCAGACCCGGACCGGCCTCGTCCTGGATGCTGAAAAGGTCAAGTTCTCTGCCTAACCTCCTGTGGTCCCGCTTTCGGGCCTCCTCGAGCATGTGGAGGTAGTCTTCCAACCCCTTCGTGTCTGGAAATGCCGTTCCGTAAATTCGTTGAAGCACCTGGTTTCGGGCGTCTCCTCTCCAGTAGGTTCCGGCAACGTTAAGAAGCTTAAAAGCCTTAATTCTTCCTGTGGAGGGAAGATGGGGACCTTCGCAAAGGTCCAGAAAGGATCCTTGACGATAGAGGGAGACACGATCTGGAAGGTCTTCGAGATGTTCAACCTTATACGGCTCGCCCATCTCACGAAAGGTTTTGAGGGCCTCTTCCTTGGAGACCTCTCTGCGGATAAAAGGAAAATCCTGCTTGATGATTTCGGATACCCTTTCTCCGATCCTCTCAAGGTCCTGGGGCGTAAAGGGACGATCGTAATCAAAATCGTAATAGAACCCTGTATCGGTTGAAGGACCGAAGGTGAGTTTCACAGAGGGAAAAAGTTCCTTCACGGCCTGAGCCATAACATGAGCTGCTGAATGGCGCAAAATTTCAAGGCCCTTTCTCGTGTGGATCGGGATAAAGGAAATCGTTGCATCTCTCTCAATGGCCTGCGAGAGGTCGACCAAAGCCCCATCCACCTGAGCGGCCACTGCCTGCTCATCAGCCAACTCCTGTAATTTCGTTCCTTTAGGAACTGTTTTCTTCAGTCCGCTGGACAATGTAATAGAAACCTGCTCTGACGTTTTCATCCGATTTGAAGCGGAAAAGGCACCACCCCTGCGTTGACTGGATGATGCCTCTTCAGTTTGAATGGATTAAAAAGTCTTTTTTTTCAGCAAATTATAATTCGTTCCTTAAGGAGTTGATCTAAATGGTAGGCACGTGGGGATTTGAACCCCAGACTTCTACCGCGTCAAGGTAGCGCTCTCCCCCTGAGCTACGTGCCTGTCTCCCATGGCTGGAAATATCCGATTTCTAACCGATTTTAAAGATATTGTCAAGAAAATTGTTAAGTTACAACCCTATGCCTTGAATACTAATTCGCCTTTCCTATCTCCGACATCTACGGTTACGGTATCCCCCTCCTTAAACTTTCCTTCCAGGATTTTCAGGGCCAATTTATCCTGAATCTCTTTTTGAATCACCCGCTTAAGAGGCCGAGCGCCATAGGCGGGATCAAACCCCTCGTTGGCAAGCCATTGCTTTGCCTTTTCGGTCATCTTCAGTTGTATCCTTCTTTCCAATAGCCGCTGTTCGAGCTTTTTTACCTGAATCTCCACAATCGCCTTGATCTCCTCTATTCCGAGGCCATGGAAGATGATCAACTCATCGACGCGGTTTAGGAACTCCGGCTTGAAGTGGGCTCTCACGGCTTCCATGACCCGTCGCCTCATCTCCTCATAATCCTTCTCCCCCAGATCCGTGATCCACTGGCTTCCGATGTTAGAGGTCATGATCACCACCGTATTCTTGAAGTCTACAGTTCTCCCATGACCGTCAGTGAGCCTTCCATCATCAAGAATTTGGAGCAGGATATTGAATACCTCTGGATGGGCCTTCTCAATCTCATCCATCAACACGATGGAGTACGGTCTCCGACGGACCGCTTCGGTCAGGAATCCACCCTCTTCATAGCCCACATATCCCGGCGGCGCTCCGATCAGTCGTGCCACCGAATGTTTCTCCATATATTCCGACATATCGATTCTCACCATGGCCTGCTCATCATCAAAGAGGAATTCCGCCAGGGCACGGGCCAGCTCGGTCTTTCCAACCCCTGTGGGTCCCATGAAGATGAAGGAACCAATCGGCCGATTTGGATCCTGGAGTCCGGCTCTGGCTCGCCTCACCGCATTGGAGACCGCATGGATGGCATCGTCTTG
>CAYMTD010000231.1:0-4363 GCA_964393245.1 uncultured Syntrophaceae bacterium | reverse complement strand
TAATTCAGCTTTAAACACTGTTACCACAACCAGGGGCATGACGCAATAAGGAATCAGCGGGGTCAGATCCGAGGATCCATGGTATCTTCTCGGAACGTTCTTGCAGTGATTGCTTAGAAGCACGCCATTTTTGAAGGAAGGCAATATTTTTGCCGCTTTGCTATAATTTGTTATGGTGATTCAGGGGGGATGTGACTCGTCTTCCCGGGGGCACGAATTATTCTGTAATCAGACCGTCTCCTTCTCGTGGGGAACGGTTGAATTAATGAATCGATACGAAATAGGCGTAGTGCAATTTCTGTAAGAACGCCCCTTGCCAGTCCGTCCAGATTTGGAGTATTCGAGGGTTTGTTTCGACCCCGTTGGTTCCTTCCCTTGGGTTAAACTATCCCTTCCGTTTAGGGAGCTGATTTCTTCCCTGACAAACTAAAGTTTCCTGGATACCCTCAACTCCTTACCACTTACCGCCCCTGAGCAACGTATACCTCCGAGTGATGAGCATGTTCTTGCCAATTCTTTGTGTAGAGCGAAGCTAATTCTCTGTCATGGATAATGAGCAGATTTTCAGCGTTTCTTTCCTCTGCGGCCCTCGTGAAGTTGAAGGATCCTGTAATCACAGTCCATCCATCAATGATCATCACTTTGTTGTGTGCAATCGAATGCTGGACGTCAATTTTTACGGGAATTCCAACATTAAAAAGAAAAGTGGCTGATGAGTAGCTTTGAGCTCTTTGGCTCTAGTCCAATATTACTTCAACCCTGATACCTCTCCGGTGAGCATCAAGAAAGGTCAGTATGGAAGTTTTTCGTTTCATATCTGTTGTTATTATCTTAAGAACCTTCCAATTTTTTTAGCATTTTCTGTGCGGCTTGAGAGATCTGCTCTAACCTCATCCCACTTGGGTCGCTTCCAGCGCATCGCTCCTTAAATTCTTTTATCATCTTATTGATCGTGGGATCATAATGATGATAATGGAGCGACAGGTAGAACATTGTGAAGTTTGGCTCCAGGGAAAGGCCTGTGAAAAGAGCTCGTAGGTATCGATGCCCGGGTTGTAACTGGAGTTCCTGATCCGCTGCCATCTTGGCACCCATGGCAAGCAGGGCCGGGAAGAAAACCTTAAACCCCTCGTTCAGAAAATAGTCTTCGGCTTCCTGCTTATTCCTGTAAAGGCGCTTGATAAATATGTCTTCGCAGATCGATCGGAGGTCAAGATAAAGAGAATACGTTTCGATATCCTTACATGGATGAGATTTTATCTGGATATAAAACTCCTCAGGCCTTTTGGGTTGCTTTTCCCACAGAAAATCGAAATACCATTTGAGGATAGGTATAAGACTGTCCCGATGGATATATATTTCTGGGTGAGCATAAATCACTCTGTTTGCTACTGAGACAAAGAGGCATGAGGTGTTCTTCTCATCCAGATATTCAAGAAAAGTAGGAATCTCCTTGTAATCGAGAATGTAATAGTAAAAAGTCACATGCTGAGGGATCTCTGTTGTATGAATCCCTTTACCAATAATTGGGGCCAGAAGATAAGAGCGGAACCTTTTGCCTTCTTCCGTTGCTTCGTACACATAGTTTTTGCTCATGAAAAATTCCTTTGCCTGATCTTCATCCTCCCAGTCAAAAAGACCGGATGTAAGCGAATTGAGCCTTTCCGCATACCTTTCTCTGTAGAAAAGTCCACTATCCATAGACTTTTTTGAAGACATCCCCGTAGCTTCATAGTCTGCATAGCAATACGAGTGGAAGCTGTCCAAGATCTTCTCAAACTGGGTGGTATAAGTGAGAATCCAAGATAAACCGTAAAGAAGAAGGAGTCCCAATGAGAGATGGACATATCTTGAATAAATAGTTCTTTGGGTCAGTTTCATCATTTTTGTGGCCTCAGAAACCTGACCCTTCCGCAATTGATCGAAGCATTTTCTCGACAAACCCTCTTCGTTCAGAATCCGGGAATTTCTCTAAGAATTTCTCATACACATACCCGGCCAGGTCTTTCCTCGAAAGTTGCTCGATATAGATTTTTGCAAGACTGAGATAGGCCTGCTCCATATGGATGTCTGAATTGTGGTTGCCATCAATGAGCTGCTGGAGCGTCTTTGCTGCGAGATCCACATTGCGGTTCTTGTTAAGCGAAAGACTGATTCTGACTTGATAGCGCGGTTCGAGGGTAGAGAGGTATTTTTTCCAGTATTCGACAAAGACTTCAGCTACCTTTTCAGGGTCCTTTTCAAGCAAGACCTTAATGGCCTTCTCATAATGCTCCTTTCCTTCAGGAGTGGCCCACCACCGGCTCTTTGCCCTTGCTAGATTGAGATGGAGTTCGGGATTCCCAGGATCGTTTGCGAGTAACTTCTCCGTAGCTTCAATCCCTTTCCCATACCCCGTATATTGCTGCAAAGAAGTCTCTGCCACAAACTCCAGTTTCTCTTTGCGAGCTGGAATTTCATAGTGGAGATATTTGCACGCACCGAACCCTGCCGCGAATCCTCCCACATGAGCCCAAAAAGCTATATCGGCACCAAAACCTCTGATAGAATCGATCCCCCCCATGAAGTCCCGAAGAAACCAGATGCTCAAGATGATGACTGCTGGAACCTGAATGCGTATGGGTGTCCAAAGACTGATCAGAAGTTTAATTTTCGAGTAGTAACACCGGTAAAGATAAACGCCCATAATTCCCGAAATTCCTCCTGAAGCACCAAGGCCCGGAACGAAAAGTTCGTTCCTCATAAACAGGGCGGTTATCGTTCCATGAACCAGGTCCGCGGCTATTCCTGTCAGCAAATAGAGGAAGAGGTAAGCCTTCCAACCGAGCTTGTCCTCCACAAAAACCCCGAAGATCCAAAGGTAAAGCGAGTTGCCCAGGATATGGAAAATATCTCCATGGAGAAACATGGAGGTAATCAATTGCCAGGGATATTGCTCTCCGGGAACAAAAAAAAGATAACGGCTTATCCAGAAGTTAATGTGATGATAATTTCCATAGGTTGAACCAAAAATGATCCAATTGAGAAAAAGAAGACCGAGTGTAGCCCACGGAGTTCTTTTTAGACTTAGATTTGTTCCCACAGGCAACATTCCTTAACCCTCTACGATTGAACGTTACCTCTCATTAACTTAGGAAGTTCCTCTATCGCTCTCTCTGATTCCACGACAAAGGCGTGATTGGATCCCAATTCGTCTTTCAAGTTTATGATCTTCTTGTATTCGCTTATTGCCAGACCCAGATGGCCCATCTTTTGGTAAATCCGAGCTAAATTGAAATGTGGCTCTGCCTTTTGTGGTGCCTTATGGGTAATGGTGCGGTAAACCGCCATCGCCTCATTCCATCTTCCCTCCCTGACAAATCTTGTCGCCTTGTCCATATCATCCTGATAAGATCGATTCTCGTATGATAGATCCGGAAAATTTGGCCCATAGATCAACGAGGTCCCAACCGCTGATATGAGGTTCACTAATTTGGGCCATATCAAACTAAGGAAAAAGGGCATGAGAAAGATAAAGGCTTTTGTTAGAAAGTTTTTGCCGCATTTGGTGGCCAGAAGAGATGTGACACACCAAAAAATCGCAAAGAGAAATAATCGAAAGTAACGATCATCGTCATCCATAAAATAGGCTATTCACCTCCTTGACAGACCACCGAATAACCTCGGTATCATATATACCGACCACAAAATACATGCTCCCGCAGCTACAGAGACAAAATGAAATTCCCTGGCCTAAAGGCCAGGGAATTTCATTGGAAGCGTTGCTCCATAATGCTTCGTTGTCCGATGACCCTAACCAAATATAATAAACATATTCCCACACATATCCGATGGAGTTGTAATCATATTCAATTCGCCTTATATAGAGTTTTATGCAAGTTGGATGCCACAGACAGTAATCGGATAACTAATTGATTTTTAACATGTCTTTTATTCTATGTTTGAATTAATCACCGGTTGAAGAGAAATTTTTTCTATAAACGACAAATTTCGTCTGTCAGCTTTAACCTCTCTTTTTGCTATATTAGACGGACATGTTGCAAAATTTCTCCGCATCAATTCAAATATGGTTTTGGACAAATGGACCTAATAGGTCGGTAGGCTGAAATTAACAAGTCCATGGGCGAAAATCCAAAAAGGTATGATAAAAGGAGGGCAAATTTATCGGACCCGGAAACGTCAGTTATCTATACTGGAATTTCGAATACCCGTGGGCAGTCATACCATTTTAAGTATTGTTCCAGGAAAGTGAAAATTTTGAACAATGTCCCACCCGTTTTCGTCCCACGGGGTCTCGACCGGTCGGTCTCCCATTAAGCTCCTTGCATCTCCAAACCCGCCCCTCCCCCGACTCCAGACTTCT
>CAYMTD010000230.1:0-4364 GCA_964393245.1 uncultured Syntrophaceae bacterium | reverse complement strand
GGAGAGATTGAGAAAGCCGAGCGAGAACAGGAAACCATCGAGTTTGTTTAAATCACCCTTGCGATAACACCCATTTCATATCTTCCCTTCCAATCATGAAGGTTCGAATAGAATCGAAGGTCACGGGGTCCAGAGCAATCTTAGCGAAAGGATACTCCGCAGGGTGTCAAAAAAAAGAAAAGTCGAAGAGCATGACATCGTGATATTGGGCTCTGGCCTGGGCGGTTTGATTGCCGGTGCCTTACTCTCCAGGCATTACCGAAACATCTTGCTTTTGAAAGAGAGGCGATACCAAACCTCCTTTTTGAGAGAGGGATACCGATTTGTCCCCTTTTCGAATTTTTCAGAAAGAAGCCTGAAGCGGTCGCTGTTGCAGAAAATCTCTCGAACGCTCAGCCTGTCGCCCCTGATGGGCGATCAAGAGGATGAGAGGAAAGTTGACAGGCCTCCTGGAAGGAACAAACAGGAATTGACCTTTCAGGTCATTCTTCCCCAATCGAGGGTCGCCCTTTTTTCCAGGCCTTTCCTTCTTCGCAAGGAATGGAAAAGGGAGTTTTCGAAAGAGACCGACCGTATCGAAACTCTTTATAAGGAGTTGGAGCAGATCGGTCCCCTCTTGAGAAGGATGAAGTCGGAGGGAGATTCCTGGTCGGCTTTCCCCATTCGCTTCTCTCCTTGGATCAAAAGGTGGCTTCCCTTCAAATCCCTTCCCACAGAGGGGATGGACAAGAAGCTTTCCCCATTTTCAAGAGAGTTTAGAGAATTCATCCGGCTCCAGTTGATCTGCTGGGGAAACCTTTATTCCAACCGATTCCCTCTCTACTTGGCCGCTTATCTCTTGTGGCGGACCGAAGGGGAGGAATGGATCTCCCCGATCGATTTGGCAAGAATGGAGAAGATGATTCTTGAGATTTTTGTCCATTCGGGAGGTAGGGTCGAAGAGATCGAGGGGGTGGAGAAGATCGAGAAGAGATGGTGGAGAGGATTCACCCTTTCCTTAAAAGGAGACAAGAGAGCCCTGCGATCCAGATTTCTTCTCTTCAACTCCCCTCTGCACCATCTGTCTTATCTCTTTGGCAAGAGAGAAACGGAGCTTTCGAAATGGTCGGAGAAGATCCGACCTCGATATGCGCTTCTTCCGCTCTTCTTGGGGGTGAACGAGAGAGTTATTCCGGTGGGGATGCAGGACCTCCTGGTTTCGATCCAGGATCTTGAAAAATCGTTTGCGGGAGGCAACCTCCTGCTTCTCCATCTCAGCCCGAGGGGTGACGAGAACTGGGCGCCAGCGGGGAAGAGGGCCATCACTGTTGAGAGCCTGATCTCCTTGGAGCGGGGGATTCCCGATTCGTTGGAGGAACACATGAAGGGAGTGATGCGCCATCTGGATCATCTCTTCCCATTTCTTGAGCAATACACAGAATTCTCTGATTGGAGCTGGGCAAAAGAACATGTGTTATGTTGGTCCTTCCCCCATTTCCTTTACGAAACGAAGCATGATTTTGACTGGGGGAAGGGGGTGGTTCCTGCGAGATTATCAAAAAACCTTTACTTCGTTGGGAAGGAAAATTTTCCATATCTTGGGTTAGAAGGGGAAATAGTTAGTGGTGCTTTGGTCGGAAAACAAATAGTGGAGAGGTTCAAGCCTTAAGCTATGGTTATGAAGGGATGGGTTGCCGCATCGTATTTCAAAACTGGAGAGATTAGCATTCTTCTTCCTCGAAATCCTCATCACCCATTTCAAAAGCCTTAATTTCCTCCTTCTTCTCGTCTTCGGGTGAAAGGAAAATCGACTTTGACATTGCTTCTGCGAATTGATCAAAAGTCATCGTTTTTTCTCCCGTGACCAAGTTTTCCAGCCCTGCCCAGATTACCAAACACTAACAAAGCGTTTGCAACTTCTTTGCCAATTAGTTGAGGCTGATAACCTATTGAAATTGGTGATGAATTTTTCCACTTGGCCGGACAGCCCCTTCAAGAAAAATTAATAAAATTTATAGTGAGATAACGTAAATTGTCACCATAGACATAGAATGTTTTTGGCCTGAACTTCTTGCATTTAAGGTGGCTAAAACCTTAGCAGGCCATTGGTTCAGGATAGCTCAGTAAAGGGCGACTGAAGTCGCCCCTACCCCGTTTAGGGGGGGAGTTAGTTGGATCACTTGAAATTGTTTGCTGAGTGTGTTATTCGTTAGCCAAATTTTTCAGAGGTTCAGTCATGGCAAAAGTGTGTGATATTTGTGGAAAAGGACCGGTCTTTGGCCACAATGTGAGCCACGCCAATAATAAGACTCGGAAGGTGTGGTATCCCAACCTCCGTAAGGTGAAGGCAACCAAAGAGGGAAGGGTGGTTCGAATGAAGGTCTGCTCGCGATGCCTTCGTTCCGGGCTGGTCACCAAAGCCGCCTAATTTTATTGTAGATTTCAAATTTCAGATTGCAGATTGAAGGGTCAGGAAGTTCAAATTTGAAATTTGCAATTTGAAATTAATCAGATCCTCATTCTTTCCACTCGGTGGACCCCTTTGATCTTCTCGAGCCCCTTGATGACCTTTTTGAGATGGTTTAAGTCCTGGATCTCCACTTCAAAGGTTCCAACTGCTTTCTTCTCGTCGGTCGTCTCGACGCGGGCGTTCGTAATGTTGGCTTTATTGGAGGCGATGGAGCTACTGATGTCTGCGAGCATTCCCTTCTTGTCTTCAGAGTAGATACGGATTCGAACCGGGTAGATGTATTCTTTCTTGGAATCCCATTCCACCTCGACCTTGCGATTAGGATCATTGTCGATCACATTCTTGCAATCCGAAGTATGAATCGTCACCCCACGCCCCCGGGTGATAAATCCAACGACTTTATCTCCCGGTAAGGGGTTGCAACATCCTGCATAGCGGACCACGACGTTATCGACGCCCTTGATGAGAAGGGCATCTCTCGGGCCGCTCCGGGTAACCTTCTGAATCAGACGTTTCAGACGTCCTTCAGCCTCTTCTTCTTTTTGTTCCATTCTCTCTGGAGGCAGGATCTTTCCAATAATCTGGTTGGCCGTTACCTTTCCATATCCAACAGCAGCGATGAGATCATCCACCTCACGAAAGCTAAATTCACTCGCCACCTTGGCCAATTCACCTGATTTAATCAACTTGGCCTGTTGCAAATCGTATTTTCGAAGTTCCTTTTCCAGGATCTCTTTTCCAAGGGCAATCGATTTTTCTCTTTCCTCTGTACTAAACCATTGGCGAATCTTGGTCTTGGCCCTGGAGGTCTTGACGAATTTAAGCCAATCCTTGCTCGGCTTCTGACCGGGGGAGGTGATGATCTCCACCGTATCCCCGCTTCGAAATTCGTATCTCAGAGGGACGATCTTACCATTGACCTTGGCTCCCGTGCACCGATTTCCAACGTCAGAGTGTATGCTATAGGCAAAATCTACAGGAGTCGCACCGCGGGGGAACTGCTTGACCTCTCCTTTTGGGGTGAAGACATAGACCTCATTGGGGAAAAGATCTACCTTGACGGTCTCGAGAAATTCCGCATTGTCCTTTAAATCCCGCTGCCACTCCAGAAGCTGCCTCAGCCAGGTAAAGCGCTTGTCATCCGCCTCCTCGGTGATCCTCCCCTCCTTATATTTCCAATGTGCGGCAATTCCCTCTTCCGCAATCTTATGCATCTCGCGGGTTCGAATCTGAATCTCGATCCGTTCACCATAAGGGCCGATCACGGAGGTGTGGAGGGATTGGTACATATTCTCCTTGGGGAGCCCGATGTAGTCTTTGAATTTTCCGGGGATGGGTTTCCAAAGAGAATGGATGATTCCTAACACGTCATAGCACTCCTTAATCGTGTCTACGATGACACGGAAAGCGGTGAGGTCATAAACCTGATCAAAATCGATGTTCTGTTCCTTCATCTTTAAGTAGATGCTATAGATCTGCTTGGTGCGGCCGGTCACCTCTCCTTCGATGCGGTTTTCGTAGAGTTTCTTCATTAAGATTCGTTTCACTTCCTCAATATAACGGGTTCTTTCCCTCTCTTTTTTGGCGATCCTGCGCTGGATGTCATCGTAGACGTCAGGATAGAGATATCGGAAGGCCAGATCTTCCAACTCCGATTTGATCCAGTCAATTCCCAGTCGATGGGCCAGAGGGGCATAAATGTCGAGCGTCTCGTGTGCGATCTCCACCTGCTTCTCAGGAGAATGGTATTCGAGGGTTCGCATATTATGAAGGCGATCCGCCAGCTTGATCAGGATTACCCTGATATCCTTGACCATGGCGAGGATGATCTTCCGGTAATTCTCCGCCTGCCCCTCCTCGGTGGATCGAAGCGAAATCTGGCTGATCTTTGTCAGGCCATCGACCAACTGAGTGA
>CAYMTD010000229.1:0-4377 GCA_964393245.1 uncultured Syntrophaceae bacterium | reverse complement strand
CCTGGGTCCTGATGGATAACCATATCTTATGTTGAGCTCAACATAAAAAGTGGTTGTCCATCAAACAGTGTCAAGGGTTGAGAGCTGACCCCCTCAATTGACGTTTAAGCCCGACCCTAGGCCCTTCTTGACAATATACAAAGATTGTATTTATATTATGTGAGTAAGGAGGTGGGAAGATGAAGTCCAGCACCGTGAATATCTCTTTCAGCGATGATCTTCTGAGGAAGATAGATCAAGTGGCACGGGAAGAGTCTCGATCGCGTTCTGAGCTCATTCGAGAGGCGGCAAGAGGTTACATAGAACGAAAGCGTCGGTGGAAGCAGATATTTGATTTCGGAAAAATGAACGCTGCCAGGAAAAGGATTGCTGAGTCTGATATCGAGACTGAAATTGCAGCCTACCGTGAGGAGAAGAAGAAATAAGTGCTTAGAGTCGTTTTGGATACGAATATCCTGATCTCTGCGATTCTTTTCGGAGGTAAGCCCAGACAGATCCTGGAAAAAGCCATCCGTGGAGAAATTCGCCTGTGTCTTTCGGAGCCAATTTTGGAAGAACTCAAGGGGGTATTACAAAGGGCAAAATTTGGCTTCGCTCCTGAGACGATCCAGGTCATCGTCACGGAACTTACGGGTATTTCGGATTTCGTGAATCCATCGAAAAGTATTAGCGTCGTACCGGAAGATCCGGAGGACAACAGAGTCCTGGAATGTGCGATAGAAGCTGAAGCGAATTACATCGTCACTGGGGATTTTCACTTATTGAAGCTAAGAAGGTATCGAAACACAGAAGTTGTAAATGCAGTCACTTTTTTAGAAAAATTCTCTTCTGCTATTTGATTGCTGGCTCCCCGGGCAGGACTCGGTCACTACGGTCGAAACAACTGTTTCTCCCTGCGTAACCTCCCCTTCGGATTCCTGGCGCAGCACGTTCGTGCTATTTTGATTTTGAAAGTTTTCGTAACGTGGCTAAATCGCCAGTGACGAGAGCCTCTTTTTTGGCTCGAGACCATCGCTTAACTTGAGATTCTCGCCTGCGTGCCTCACTTCGGGTTTCATATTGTTCCGAATAGACGAGGGCAATGGGCGGATCAAGAGATGTGGTCCTGCATGCTCGTTTCGTACAGTGGTCTTCGTAGCGCTTTCTCAAATCAGTAGTGGTTCCAGGATAAAGTAAACCGGACTGGAGTCGAAGAATATAAAACCATGCTGACATAAGAAAGCTTTCTGGCCCTTCGACAAGCTCAGTGCCATTTCTCCGCGCTCTTTGTTGCCCGGTCGGAGACCTTGAGCAAGCGAAAGGGGCAACCATTTCTTGGCTGCCCCTGCGCGCGTCGAAATGGCTCCCCGGGCAGGACTCGAACCTGCAACCTAGTGGTTAACAGCCACCCGCTACTACCGGTTGAGCTACCGGGGATCTAAGTTCTTCAATACTTCCCTGCCGAAACCTGATTTACAATATTTCCGTTCAATCCCTCTTAACCGCGGACGATTAAGTCCTCCTGTGGGATAGGTTCCGTCTTTCTCAATACTCTCTTCTTATGCCAGGCCAGAATCAGGTTGGTGGGGCCTGAGAAGACATAGAGAAGAACGAATCCGAAGAGCACGAGAACCGGCTCCATAACGATCACGATCATTGAAAGCACCACAAACATGAAAATACGGAACGGTTTCTTCCTCGCCAGATCGAGTTCCTTAAGACTGGAGTAACGGATGTTCGATACCATCAGAAAGGCCAAAACATAGATCATCACGAGAATGACAATATCCTTGACCCAGCCTGTCTCGATCAGCCGAAGGTAGAGCAGAATCGTTAAGGCAATCATGGTGGCTGCTGCCGGGATCGGAAGCCCCTTGAAATATCTTGTCTCCCCCGAGGCTGACATGACATTGAATCGAGCCAATCTCAAAGCTCCACAGACCACAAAGAGAAAGGCTGCAAGCCAGCCGAATCGTTCATAAGGCCGAAGGGCCCAGCTATAGGCAAGAAGGGCAGGAGCGACTCCAAAGGAGATGAGATCCGAAAGAGAATCGTACTGGACCCCAAATTTACTCGTGGCTCCAGAAAGCCTCGCTACCTTTCCATCCAAAACATCGAAGATCGAAGCCAGGAGAATGGCGATGGCGGCATAAAAGAATTTCTCCTGAAAGACCGAGATAATCGCCCAGAATCCACAGAAGAGATTTCCTGTGGTAAAGAGATTGGGGAGGATGTAGACGCCCTTTCTCATTTTGATTGGTGTTCTTTTCTTTCTCATGCCCGGTACCCAATGATCGACTCCCCTCCCTTCACATGCTGTCCAACTCTCACGATGGGTGTCACCTCTTGGGGGAGGTAAAGATCGACCCTCGATCCAAAGCGGATCAAGCCAAAGATTTCTCCTCTCTTTAAGGTATCATCTGCCTTGGCATAACAGACAATCCTTCTTGCCACAAAGCCAGCGATCTGGACCAAGACCATTTTTAACCGGTCCTCGGTCTCCAAGATCAGAGCATTCTGCTCATTCAGTAGAGAGGACTTCTCCACATTAGCCAAAAGAAACCGGCCCGGGTGATAACTTCTCTGGAGAACCTTTCCGGTAGCAGGAGCTCGGTTGAGGTGGACATCAAAGATAGACATGAAGATGCTCACCTTCAGGACCTTTTTCCTTAGGAACCGATCCTCTTCGCACTCTCCGACGTGGATGACCTTCCCGTCGGCGGGAGAGAGGATAATGTTCTCAAGAGATGGAATCTTCCTCTTTGGGTTTCTGAAGAAATAAGCTACAAACAGTGTAATGAAAATACCCAGAAAAGTCAACAAATTCCAGCCCATCACAACGAAGAATACAGTGAATAGCGCAAAAGGGATGAGAAAAGGAAGCCCTTCTTTGACGATAGGCCAACGGTTTCGGTTGATCAATCGTTCTTCTCCTTAACCTATCGATATTTCATTAAAATTTTTTCTATCTGGTCTTTGGCGGCCAATTTTTTCTTCTTGAGGATTTTGATCTCTATCTCATCCTGAGGGGTGAGATAGGGTTTGTTTTCGAGCTCCTCCAATTGCTTCGCAAGCTGAGCATGAATCTGTCTGGCCTTTAAAAACCCCTCATCCTCTTTCATCAACCTTTCGACTAATTCTTCATCTCTCATGATCTCAGCCCCCTGTTTCATAGACGATCCAACTCTCCTTCAGCCTTCCTTTGCAACAAGTTGAAATTGCAATTATCTGTTACAGATTAATATATTGAGCCGGACGTTGTCAATCAGGATGTCTCTATTCCCAGCTTATTGTCTCACTCGGGGCGAATAACCCTCCCCTTTAGGCAAAGACTTTAGTACGCATACGGTGTGCAGTTTTTTCGGTTTTCCCTCGTGAGAATTTCTGTGCTGGTTGTTTTTCTTGAGCTGACTTTAGTCAGTAGAGAATCCACCAGCTTGTAGTTGGTGGTAGTTCAATTCAGCATCTGAGCGTCGGACGTAGAGGGGGGTAAATGCAGCCAGATCTAAAACTTCTCCCCGCTGGAGGAGCTCGACCCCCAGTCTGGCCACAGCCGACCCATAGGGAATATGGAGAGTGGGGGGCGAAAAAATGGCAAAGGATTTGAGCCAGTTCCGGAGATCATCTCCGTATGCCTTCACTCCGTCGCCCAGGAAAATCGTTCGTTCGTTCAACATTCGGGAAAGGACTTCCGGTCGAAGGGCCTGAAATTCCGATAACCTTTTCGGACGGTCTGACTCCTCGTATCGGTAAAAAGCCGAATAAACTTCTCCCTTCCGGGCATCGATGATTGGGCAGATGAGATAAGGGGTGGGAGAGACCTGAGAAGCCAACACATCGAGCGTGGAAACACCGACCACGGGTTTTTGGACAGCGTAGGCCAACCCTTTCACCGTGCTCACCCCAATCCTGACTCCTGTAAAGGAACCCGGGCCGAGAGAGATGGCAAAACCGTCCAGATCGTCTAAGGCGCAGCCTGCTCTTCTGAGGACGAGATCGATGGCGCCAAGGAGTCTTTCCGAATGGGTGACGGAGACGTTGAGAATATATTCCGAAATGATGTCTTGGCCGTGGATCAAGCCGATGCTGCCGCAGGGTGTCGATGTATCGATTCCGAGGACCTTCATTCAATACGCTAACCCCTCATGGAATGAAATAACGCATCACGTCATTCCGGATAGCAAAGAGCATCAGGAGAATGATGAAGATCAACCCGATCTGCTGAGCAATCTCCATCTTCTTGATGCTGATGGGCCTCCGCAAAATGGCCTCCAGAGTCAGGAAAAGGAAGTGCCCGCCATCCAAGATGGGAATGGGGAAAAGATTGATGATTCCGAGATTGATGCTAATGATGGCCGTAAAAAGGGCAAGACTTACGATTCCCCTCCTTGCCTGCTC
>CAYMTD010000228.1:2960-4392 GCA_964393245.1 uncultured Syntrophaceae bacterium | reverse complement strand
GTAGGCAGGTGTGTAATCAGAGAGCGAAAAATAGTTTTTCAAAGCTCTCCTGATGAAGAATTGACAATGAATCAAACGGTGATGGATGAAAAGTATATGAAGCTGGCCATTAACGAGGCGCAACGGGCTGCACGGGATGGAGAGGTTCCCGTGGGAGCCGTTTTGGTGAAAGGGAGCCGGGTGCTTGCAGAAGATCATAACCGGTGCATTGGACGAAGCGATCCCACTGCCCATGCGGAGGTACTCGTCCTTCGAAAAGCAGGAAAAGCGCTTGGGAATTATCGTTTAAAGGATACCATCATGTATGTGACGGTCGAGCCCTGTCCGATGTGTCTTTCTGCGATGATCCACGCAAGAGTTGCTCGACTCGTATATGGGACATTGGAGCCCAAGTTTGGCGCAGTGGAATCGAAATTTAATTTGTTGCGAGAAAAAGGATTGAATCACCGTGTTGACGTGAGCGGGGGTATCCTCGAAGAAGAGTGTTCTGAAATTATAGGGTCTTTCTTTAAGGAGAGACGGGCTTCGAAAAAGACAGGTTTGGAGATAGGATTTGGAAGGATGATACCTGATCGGAAAAAAGTTACTCCGAACTCCGAACTTAAAACTCCGAACTGTGATTAAGCATGGAGAGGTTGCCGAGAGGTTTAAGGCGCCGCTCTCGAAAAGCGGTTCTCCCGAAAGGAGACGTGGGTTCGAATCCCACCCTCTCCGCCACTGATATGACCGGGGGCAATGTTGGAGGCGCACAGGGCGCTTTCTGTTCGGCCTTTAACTTTAAAAGAGCACGGAGAGATGCCCGAGAGGCCGAAGGGGCTCGCCTGCTAAGCGAGTATCCCGCTTAAAACGGGATCGAGGGTTCAAATCCCTCTCTCTCCGCCAACCTGCGCTAAAGCTTCGGTTGGCAAGCCATATAGCTGACGCGTATGTGGTATGTATACATTTTAAGGAGTCTAAGTAATAATAATCTTTACATTGGCACAACAAATGATGTCAGGCGTCGCTTAACAGAGCATAATTCCAGCATGGTCGATTCCACAAAGGGTAGAACCCCGTTCAGGTTGGAAGCGTATATTGCTGTTAAAGATAAAGCAAAGGCGATTGAACTTGAACAGTACTTTAAGACAGGTTCAGGCAAGGCGGTGTTACAAAAACGAATCCTTTAGCCGACGAAGCTTTGGAAAAGCGTAGTCGGCCTCTCTCTCCGCCAACCTGCGCTAAAGCTTCGGTTGGCAGGCCAGACTATGCTAAAGCTTCGTCTGGCAGGCCGCGCATCTGCAAAGGTGAGTAATGAGTTCGAAGTAAATAGTTCGGAGATAAGTACTGCTTAAGATGAAACGGGAAAAAAGTTCTCCATACTCCGAACTGTAATTAAAGCGGAGAGATGCCCGAGAGGCCGAAGGGGCTCGCCTGCTAAGCGAGTATCCCGCTT
>CAYMTD010000228.1:0-2860 GCA_964393245.1 uncultured Syntrophaceae bacterium | reverse complement strand
AAAACGGGATCGAGGGTTCAAATCCCTCTCTCTCCGCCATTCTTCGCTAAAGCTTCGGAGTGCAGGCCGTGGATGAAAAGACCGGATTCCGGATCAAGTCCGGAATGACAAAACGTCACTGACGAAATAGAGCAGAACCAAATCTTGTTGATAGCTGGGTCCTGCGCAACAAAAGATTACAAACCCCGTCAGGTCCGGAAGGAAGCAGCGGTAGTAAACCCTTTTGTGTGCCGCAGGGGCGCCTGGCTATCAACAAGTTTCTTACAATTAAGGTTAGAGGTAATTGGTGAAAGGTTCTGGGTAAAGATAGTTAGCCATAACCTAAGACCTAAAACCGGTAACACCCAGGATGGAGTAGAGATGTCTTACTTAGTTTTGGCAAGGAAGTGGAGGCCACAGGTTTTTGAGGAGGTCGTTGGCCAACGCCCTATTACTCAAACCCTCCAAAACGCCATTTCACAGAATCGGGTCTCCCATGCCTTCTTGTTTACAGGGGCCAGAGGAGTTGGTAAAACCTCAACAGCTCGTATTCTGGCAAAGGCGTTGAATTGTGAACAAGGTCCCGCTATCAACCCTTGTAATCAGTGTACCTCTTGCCAGGAGATCTCTTCCGGGACCTCCATGGATGTCATCGAAATTGACGGGGCTTCGAACCGGGGGATCGATGAGATTCGGGAGTTAAGGGAGAATGTCCGTTACACTCCCGCCAAGAGCCGGTATAAGATCTATATCATCGACGAAGTTCACATGCTGACACGCGAAGCCTTTAATGCTTTGCTGAAGACATTGGAAGAGCCTCCCCCTCATATCATTTTTGTCTTTGCGACCACCGAACCCCATAAAATTCCAGCCACCATTCTCTCCAGGTGTCAGCGTTACGATTTCAAAAGAATTCCAATGAGAGAGATTCTCGGGAGCTTGAGGAAGATTGTTGAGGAAGAGAAAATTCAGATCAGCCAGAGAGCCTTGCTTTCAATCACCGAGGAATCGGAAGGAAGCCTGAGGGATGCCCAGAGTCTTCTTGACCAGGTGATTTCGTATGGAGGCAGAGAGATCCGAGATGAGGACATTGCGGAAGTCTTGGGACTCATTGATCGAAAAATCCTCAAGGATACGATTGAAGCCATTGCCGACAGGAATGCCGAGCGGTGTATGGAAGTGGTTGAGCATGTTTATCATTATGGAGTCGATCTCCAGCATTTTTGCCGGGAACTTCTCCAATACCTTCGCCATCTCATCCTGATTAAGGTTAGCGAGCATCCGGAGGGACTGATGGAGCTGCCCGAAGAAGAGATGGAGATTTTGAAGAAGCAGGCAGGCAAATTCGAATTTGATCAATTGAATCATCTTTTTAACCTTCTCTTGAAAGGGGAAGAGGAGATAGCTCAATCCACGTTTCCCCGAACCATGCTGGAGATGACTTTGATCAGGATGGCTTCGTTTCGCCCCCTCCTTCCCATCGACGATATTCTGAAGACTTTGGAGAGGCTCGAAAGAGTCCATACTGAAGGCGAACTGTCTCAGTCCGTGGGACCTTCTTCACCGGCGAAAATGACGGAAACGAAAAGCGGACAGATGGGAAGAGGCAAGCGAGTAACTTCTCCATCAGGCTATGAGAAGACAGAGAAAGGGGAAGGGGGTGGAAGGCAAAAACTCTCTGCGGAGGGAACCGGAGAAACTCTTCTCAAGGATGAGTTCAGAGAATCAGATGACCTAAAGGACGAAGCGGTTGACCAGGGGATATCCCGGCAAGTCCGAGATGAAACATGGAAGGGGCTTCTGGATTTTGCTCGAACGAAGAATCCTATCCTTGGTTCTTTCCTGGCCCTGGGAAGCCTCATGGATGTCAGCGAAGATAGGATTGAGATCGGCTTTGAAAAAGACTCTTTTCACTATGAGAGAATGATGGAAAGGGAGAATCGGAATCAGTTGGAGTCGATCTGTCATGAATATCTTCAGAGGAAGGCGAGGCTCGTCGTTTCTTCGTTCGATCCAAGTGAGAGGTCCAGAGGAAGAATGGTCTTCGAAGAGAAGATGGGCCGCAATTCCTGGGAGAAACCATTGATGAAAGAAGAGGGAGGGAATTCCCTCGTCCAGGAAGCGCTTCGCCTCTTTAACGGAAAGATTGTTGAGAGGTGAAAAAGAAGAAGGAGAAATTAGATGACGAAAGGTTTTGGAAATCTATTGAAGCAGGCCCAGCAGATGCATGCCAAAATCACCCAGCTTCAAGAAGAGATGGCTGGAAAGACCGTGGAGGCAAGTTCTGGGGGGGGAATGGTGAGTGTCGTCATGAATGGAAAACAGGAGATTCTTTCCATCCGGATCGATCCAGAAGTGGTCAACCGGGAGGAGATCGAGATGCTTCAGGACCTCATCGCAGCCGCTCTGAATGAGGCAATCCGCAAATCCCATGAGATGATGACCGAAGAGATGAAGAAAATCACGGGCGGGTTGGCTATCCCAGGATTATTCTGAGTTCTTAGCAGAAGGGGAATCTTAAGGATGGCTCTTCACGCCAAACCCATTGATCAATTGATTGAGGCTCTCACGAGGCTCCCAGGAATTGGTAGAAAGACGGCAGCCAGACTGGCCTTCCATATCTTGAGGAGCAGTCTTTCGGAGGCTCAGGCGCTCGCGCAGGCGATCTTAGATGTCAAGGAGAGAATTCATCTCTGTTCGGTCTGTTTCAATCTCACCGATGAGGATCCCTGTCGGATCTGTCAGGATGAGCATCGGGACAAAGTGGTTCTCTGCGTCGTAGAAGGGCCCAATGACCTCATCGCCATCGAAAACACAGGTTCGTTCAACGGAAGATATCACGTCCTTCACGGTGCGATTTCCCCATTAGAGGGGGTTGGGC
>CAYMTD010000227.1:0-4396 GCA_964393245.1 uncultured Syntrophaceae bacterium | reverse complement strand
TTGCATTTATGCAACCCTCTCTGTCATTCTGATTGCTCTGCTGAGAGCTGAGACCCGGATGGGCTTCGTGAAGATCACAAAGGCGCTCGAATTTGGAGCGAAGAACATGCTTCCAGTGGCAGCGGCTTGCGCCTGTGCCGGGATTATTATAGGAGTGATCAATCTGACAGGATTGGGGCTTAAGTTTACGAGTCTCATCCTCTTGATTGCCGGAAATTTACTTATGCCCGCTCTGATCTTTACCATGTTTGCAGGAATTGTCCTCGGAATGGGATTGCCCACTACAGCAGCCTATATCGTTCAGGCAGCCTTACTCATCCCTGCGTTGATCAAGTTGGGGGTCCCCACAATTGCTGCCCACCTCTTTGTTTTTTACTTCGCCATCATCTCCGCCATCACTCCACCGGTGGCCATGGCTGTCTATGCGGCGGCTGGCATCAGCGGCTCTAATCTCTGGAGGACGGGGCTGGAGGCTGTAAGGATAGGCGCCACAGGCTTCATCGTTCCATTTATGTTCGTCTATGGTCACTCCCTTCTGATGATTGGTTCGTTCTGGACCATTGTCACCACCATTGTCTCTTCATCGCTTGGTGTGACTGCCTTGTCAGCAGGCCTGATGGGTTGGCTCGTCAAAGAGACCACCCTTCTTGAGCGAGGGATGCTCATTGGGGGAGCCATTCTCCTTATAAAACCCGGTCTTTATACCGACGCCATTGGCTTTGTCTTACTTATGGTTGTCGTTGTTGTTCAGAAACTGAGGAGGTGACCCGCTGTGGCTATGATGGTGAGCCGGAGAGGTAAAGCTTCTTCTCTTTCACATATTACGCCATTTGAAGGAAAGTCGCCCCAATATGATGAGAGCGTCTTCATCGACCCCGCTGCCAGACTGATCGGAGATGTTATCCTTGCATCCGATGTGAGCATCTGGCCTTTCACTCTCCTCAGGGCCGATAGCAACCGCATCGTGGTCGGAGAACGCTCCGTCCTGCTGGACAAGGTCCTGGTGGAGTCCCCAAAGGATTACCCTGTCACGATCGAAAAGAATGTGCTGATCAGCCATGGGGCCATCCTTCATGGATGTGTCGTGAGAGAGGGGGCCATCGTCGGAATCGGTGCAATCGTGCTCGACGGAGCAGACGTCGGAAGGTATTCGATCGTGGGAAGCGGATGCCTTGTCCCGCCCGGGATGAAGATTCCCGATGGCTCGCTTGTCTTGGGGATTCCGGCAAAGGTGGTGAAAACCCTTGACGCAATGGACCAAAGGAGATCAGAGGAACAATTGAACGAGGCCTACGAGAAATCGAGGAAGTATCTCAAGATTTTTGAAAAGAAGTGAGTGAACACCGATGGGCATTGATTGGATCGAGAGAATTCTCATCGTTGGAGCCGGTACGATGGGGCACTCCATTGCCATGGTTTTTGCACAGAGCGGGTATGAAACCGACCTGGTTGATCTGAAAGAGGAAGTTTTGGAGAAGGCCCTAACCCTTATTGAATCCAACCTTAAGGTCTTAAGAGATGCAAAACTGATTCGTTCCAAGGGGATTCCAGAGATCTCAGCCCGAATCCATCCATCCACCTCTCTCGACGTCGGCAGGAAGGCCGACCTTGTCATTGAAACCATCTCCGAGGAACCAAAGGCAAAGGAGGAGCTTTTTCGCTGTTTGGATCGAATCTGTCCTCCGAGAACCATTCTGGCGAGCAACACTTCCTATCTCAATATTTTCAGGTGTGTCAAGACGAGCCGCCCGGATAGGGTCCTGATTGCACACTGGTACGCCCCTCCGCATCTCATTCCTCTGGTGGATGTGGTGAAGGGACCAAAGACATCGAGGCAGACGGTGGAGACGGTGAAGACGCTGCTTCGGAGGGTGGGGAAAGAGCCTGTAGTGATGCGAAAGTTTATCCCTGGATATATTGTCAATCGCCTCCAGAGAGCGATGGCCAGGGAAATCTTCTATCTTCTGGATAGGGGATATGCCTCTCCAGAGGAGATAGATAGAGCCGTCAAACACAGCCTCGGAATTCGAATTCCAGTGGTTGGAATCGTCCAGAGATATGATTTTACAGGATTAGATTTGGCACTGACCTTTGAGCAAAACCCTTCAATCCACCTCGTTTCGAAGGATCGTTTGCCAAAGACGTTGGTTCGTTTGGTCAAAAAGGGAGACCTGGGTGTGAAGACGGGGAAGGGTTTCTACGATTACTTGTCACGCTCGACAAAGGAAGTATTCCGGGAGCGGGATATAAATCTCATCCGGTTGATCAGATTTCTAAGATCGTCCTCACTCCTCCATTCGTAAAAGATGGACCCTCTTCTGGAACAAATAGGCACTGTCTGTTGTCCTTTTAGATAGGGGAAGAATAGACCTGTAATGGACGCTTCTCCAAAGATTGAAAAAGGGGTGATCGACTCCTGCAGGGCGGGGGATGAAAGGGCTTTTGGGCAAATTGTCTTAGCCTATCAGAAGAGGGTCTATAATATTGCCTATCGCATGCTGGGTCACAAAGAGGAGGCAAAGGATCTGGCTCAGGAGGTTTTTCTCTCGGTTTTTGAATCGATTAAAAACCTAAGGGAAGAGATGAAATTTGAGCCCTGGCTGATTCAAATCACCGTAAACCACTGCCGAAATCGGTGGAAATATCTCAACAGAAGGAAATACTTCCAGTCGGATTCACTGGATGATCCTATTGAGACTGAGGGGGGAGAAATACCAAGGCAAGTTTATGACCCCTCGGATAATCCCGAAACCCTTTTGGAGAAGAAGATGATTCAAGACCTGATCCAGAGAGGGCTCCTGCAACTGAGGGAGGAGCAGAGAGAACTGATTGTTTTAAGAGATCTCCAGGGGCTCTCTTACCAAGAGATGGGGGAGCTATTCTGCCTTCCGGAGGGGACGATCAAATCGAAGATTCACAGGGCAAGAATGGATCTCAAAGAGATCTTGGAGAAAATGACTCATTAGCGTAGTGAATCTAACACTTCTTTACAGTGATCTAAGGGCTGTCATTCCTGCCCCGTATCAAGTAGGGGGTGAACTCCAGCAGGAATCCAGATTAAAGAGACTGGATTCCGGATCAGGTCCGGAATGACCAAATAGGTAAAGTCATTTCTGAAACACTACGCTATCTGGTTACAAATCCCCCCGATCTCCCCTTTGCTAAAAGAGGGGGGTTATTGGAGTGAAGCCAATGGAATGCGAAAAGGTTCGAGAGAAGTTTTCCTCCTTGCTTGAAGGGGATTTAAGCCCTTCGGAGGAGAGGTCCGTAACGGATCATCTTGCTTCATGCACCGGGTGTCAAAAGGATTTTGAGACATTCAAAAGGACGATGAACTGGCTTCATTTGGCTGAGGAGCTGGAAGCGCCCAAAGGGTTTCTAACAGAAATTTATCAGAGGATAGAGGGGCCGAAGAGAATGGGAGGCAGGCAGGGCTGGATTCACCGTTTGAGCCGAATGAATCTTCCGGCCCAGGCTGTGGCCATGGTGGCCATTGTCTTTGCGGTCCTTTACATTACCAAGACGATTCCCATCGACACATCCAGCTTCAGGAAAGTCGATAAGCCCCTGGCCGATTATGCCCCTTTAGAGAAGAGGGCCGAAGGGGCGATAGCCAAAAAAGAAGCGGAGGATAAAAAAACCGCAGAACAGAAAAAGGCTGAGCCTGGGGAAACGTCCATGGAAGAATTAAAACCCCCTTCTCCGGAAGAGAAGAGGGCGGATAGTACGATGTTAGCCAAGGAGACCCCTTCTCCCGCATCTATCTCCGTTCCTGTCCAAGAGATTGTGCTTAGAACCTCCGACCCGGGGAAATCCCTTTCTGAACTTCAAGCCATGGTGAAGCAGTTTGGAGGGGAAGTCATAAAAAAAGAAGAGAATGTCCTTCTCGCCTCGCTGCCCACTGGTTCCCTTTCAGAATTTAGAAAAGAATTGGAAGAAAGGAGTTTCTCAAAGAGCGCAGAGGTGCCCGCTCTCCAGAGAGAAGCTCCGAGAGCCTTGAAGCTAGCCCCAAAAGCTAAAGAAGAGGTCGGGAGGAAAGAGAGAGAGATGGGACGACCCGTGGTCGACGAGGCAGGTCGTGTTACGGTTCGCATTCTCCTCATGGATGAGTAACTGCCCCTTAAGGCTTGTTTGACTTCTCAAAATAAGTCTTGTATAAGAAAATAAATCGCATATTGAGAGTAAGAAATACGTTCCCACCCTTCCGCAAAAAGGAACGCGTGAAGGGTGGGGGTATCGTTCTTCGAAGGAGGAAATGAAATGATCATCACCATTAATCCCAAGAATCCGCAAAGGAGGTTAATTCAAAAGGTTGTCGATATTTTGAAAGAGGGGGCGGTAATCGGATATCCTACGGACACCATCTATGGGGTGGGTTGTGACCTTTTCAACCCCG
>CAYMTD010000226.1:0-4410 GCA_964393245.1 uncultured Syntrophaceae bacterium | reverse complement strand
TGATCCCTGTGGCTGAAGCGTAAACCTCGAGGCACCCTCTTCCTCCGCAACCGCAGACGGGCCCTTCCGGATCAATAACCATATGGCCAACCTCGCTCGCCATGCCTGCAGACCCGTGGAGGATTTCTCCATTGATAACGATACCTCCCCCAACTCCAGTCCCAAGCGTGATCCCGCAATAATGCTTGGACCCATTGGCTGCACCGACCCATCCCTCCCCCAAAGTAAAAGCATTGGCATCGTTCTCAAGAATAATGGGGGACGAAATTCTCTTCTTTAGGAACGCTCGGATAGCGAAACCATTAAGGTCAGGGATATTGGGAGAATGAATGATCCTCCCCCTTCTCATGTCAATCGCTCCTGCCACACCTATCCCAATGCCCAATAATTGATGACGTCTCCCAACTCCTTCTTTGACAAATTTCTTCAGATTCAACCCTAACCCTTCAATTAATTCCAATTCTCCTTGGGAGACATCCAACCCATATTCTTCCCTTCTGATAATTCTCCCTGTTGGGGTAACTAGTCCAATCCGAACATTCGTCCCACCTAAATCGACTCCAACTACAACCCGCCCCATCTTCTTGCTCCTAACCGGCACAGTGCATAGTGCAGAGCGAAAGCGAAAAAGCATTAGATAACAATAGATCAAATACGCTACGCTCTATGCCCTTTGCCCTATGCTGCTTTCCTCATTCTTTCCTCAACCACCTGATCAATGCACTTACCTGGGCAGTAGGATAAGAAACCATAATAATGAGAATCACCGACAAAAACGTATTCGTATTAACAATCCATAAGATATCCATTTTGCCCTCCTTGTTCATCGTTCCCTTCAATCCCCAGTATGGCGATCACCTTTTCCCTTGTCAAGTTCTAAAATATTGGAATTCGCTGCGAACCTACGACTGCAGGCCAACATTTCCCTTCTGTCATTTAGCATCTCAGGGACAATATTATTACCTAAATTGAGCGATTTATTATCTTAAATGTAGCCGCAACCTTGAGGTTGCGTGATTTTATCCGAAACGAATTCTCACCCAACGGGTGAAAGGAAACCACAGGCTAAAGCCTTCGCCTACAATAAATTTCAAAAAGAATCGCTCAATTTAGATATTAGTATTCTCCCTACGAGTTATAAAGAGGCCATATCACATCAAAAATTTCACGCCAGGAAAATGGAGCTGATTCCACCTTTGCTTAGGATGAGAGAACCCCTTTTGAAGGTTTCAGCGTGAATAAAACCCAATCTTCCTAAACATTTTTCCCGCTGACTTTTGCCTTCAGAAAAAGTAAATTCGTTCCGGTTAGTGTAGCGTGTCAGAAATCCCTTCCCCTTATTTGTCATTCCGGGCTTGACCCGGAATCCAGTGTTTTGATCTGGATTGTCGCCGGGGTTTACGCCGTACCCAGCAAAGTTGTACGGTATTACTCCTGCTTTCAACAACATCGGCTTCCAGTATCAAGCAGGGAACGAGTTTTTTCCAGAAGCGGGATGCAAAACAGCTACAGACCTCCGAGAACATCGAACAAATATTTTCACAAGAGATATGTAGGCACAGCGCTTGCTTTCTCTCACTGCGATCGCCTCGGCTAAAGCTAATGTTAAAAGCCAAAAGGGTAGCTATTTAGACACACCATCACTCTGAAAGGTCTATCGACGTTTGATTCCTTTGCAATCACCGCACGCCTTCTTATAACGCTCTGTTCAACAGATCGATGCTGTGATATAATTTTAACTAATGAAACCCGTTCATATACCAAAGGAACTTCTCTGGGATTATAAAGAACCGCCAGATGACCTCTTATGGAGGCTCCAAAGAATAGCAGATTTTTTCCCTGCTTATGGCACTGAAAGAGAAACTGTGGGACTTCTTTTCAAATATCGGAATAGATTAAAACTGGAAACAGGGAAATATAAGCTGATCGCCCTCTACGAAGAGGTATGGAATGAGAAAACCCGTAAGAGGAATAGAAAACAATAGAATCCTCACTCCAGCCCAGCTCATTTTTCTAAAAGAATTCATCCAATCCGATTTGAAACACCCCTTTAGACTTACCGGCGGAACAGCTTTGAGTGCCTTTTATATGGAGCATAGATTCTCAGAAGATCTTGATTTCTTCTCCCGAGAGAAAATAAGTCTTCTTGAGGGTGGAGATAAGAGAGGAGGATGTTGAAACTCTTTTTGGAACTCTTATAAGAAAGATGGTCCAAAAAGAATTAGGCAGCAGGCAATTGTAGTAAACTATTTTTTCTTTCCTTTGTTAATCTATATGTAGAGGTAACCAGCGTTCAACAATTATTGAAGGGTGGCTGATCCCTTCATTCGGGTGGCCAGGCCGCGGATGACCAGGAACTCCAAGGGCCAGCATCCGAGGAAAAGAAAGAGAGGAGGGAAAGCCGCTGTTCTGAAATGCCATAATCTTGGCGTAGCCCCTATCCACTCACTGATTCCTCCTACGATCCATGCAGCCAATATGAAGCTCAGAAGTTCGGTCAACGGGACCCCGGCCTGCATCAGGATAGCAAAGCCTGCCAGTGAGATATAATAAATAAGGCAGTCATCTTTTATATTGTGCACCATCCTGCCTGCCGGCAGGCAGGGACCCTATCCTTAAGGGCGGGGCTTTCGGGGCACGTGCCGGCCATGTCTTAAAAGGGTAACCTTTTCCGATTTTTTCAGTTGTCTGCCTATTTTGTTTTTGATATAAGTTAAAGCACTTATGTTAGCCAGGGTCTTAAGCAGCGCCGTTTTTGGGATCGACGCCTATGTAGTAGAAGTGGAGGTCGATATTGCTCAGGGGCTTCCTGCCTTTGCCACGGTCGGGCTTCCTGAAGGGGCTGTCAAAGAATCGAAGGACAGGGTTAAGGCCGCCGTTAAGAACTGTGGTTACGATTTTCCGTCCCGGCGCATTACAGTTAATCTCGCCCCAGCCGATATCAAAAAGGAAGGTTCGTCATTCGATCTTCCCATGGCGATTGGAATTCTGGCAGCTACGGAAATCGTTCAGAAAACAAAGCTTGACCAATACTTTATCCTGGGGGAACTCTCTCTGGATGGTCAGGTGAAACCCATTAAGGGAACCCTTCCCATCTCCGTTGCCGCAAGGGATGCCCACCTTCGAGGAATTCTACTTCCGAGGGGAAATTCTCGGGAGGCGGCTGTTGTCAAGGGCATCGATATTTTACCCGTGGATACCCTTTCGGACTGTGTTCAATTTCTAAATGGAAATCTCCGCATCGATCCCGTGGAGGTAGATCTCGATGAGGTTTTTAGAACGGAACAAAACTATCCTGTTGATTTTAATGATGTCAAAGGGCAGGAACACGTGAAACGGTGCCTTGAGGTGGCGGCTGCGGGGGGCCACAATGTGATTATGATTGGCCCACCGGGGTCTGGAAAGACGATGCTGGCAAAACGGCTTCCAACCATCCTTCCAGATATGAACTTTGAGGAAAGCCTTGAGACGACAAAGATTCACAGTGTCATGGGACTGATTCCACCAGAGAGTTCCCTCATCGTCGTCAGACCTTTTCGCAGTCCTCACCACACCATTTCCGATGCAGGCTTAATTGGTGGAGGCCAGATTCCGAAGCCAGGGGAAGTCAGCCTCTCGCACAATGGTGTTCTTTTTTTGGATGAACTTCCAGAATTTAAGAAGAACGTCTTGGAGGTGATGCGTCAGCCTCTCGAAGAAGAGAGGGTGACCATCTCCAGGGCTGCCACTTCTCTCACCTACCCCGCCCGCTTCATGCTCATGGCAGCCATGAATCCCTGTCCGTGCGGCTACTACGCAGACCCCAATAATGAATGTTCTTGCACCGTCCCACAGATCCAGCGTTACCGGTCAAAGATCTCCGGTCCCTTGATGGATCGCATTGACATCCACATCGAAGTGCCCGCAGTGAAGTATCGGGATCTCGCCAGCCGAGAACCAGGAGAACCCTCTCGTGAGATCAAGAAGAGAGTGGACCGTGCCCGAAAAATTCAGCTCAATCGATTCAAGGGAATGAAGATATACTGCAATGCTCAGATGACGAACCGCCACATCAAAAAATTCTGCGAGATCGATGAGGCGAGTCAGAAGTTACTGGAGATGGCGATTGATAAGTTTGGACTAAGCGCTAGGGCTTATACGCGAATCCTGAAAGTCGCCCGAACCATTGCAGACCTCGAAGGTCAGGTCAACATCCAACCTCCCCACCTCTCCGAAGCCATCCAATACCGCACGTTGGATAGAAATCTCATCGCATAGATGGGCTTATGGAGAATTAATGACGATCGAGATCATAGATATAAGGAGCAGTGGGTAGAGTAGAGAGCTGGCGTAGTGGCGAAGGCTCCAGAAAATAGGATATTACAATTGCCTGATAATCATATAAAAGGCACCTGAACATACCACGCGTTG
>CAYMTD010000225.1:0-4414 GCA_964393245.1 uncultured Syntrophaceae bacterium | reverse complement strand
AGAATATCAAAGTGAAGGCAGGAGACGGATATTTAGGCTGGCCTGAAGCCGCTCCCTTCGATGCCATCATCGTCACCTGCGCACCGGACCATATCCCGAAGCCTCTGGTTGATCAATTGAAGGAAGGAGGCCGAATGGTCATCCCCGTTGGAGAATTTACACAGGAGCTAAAAAAGATTGTGAAACGGGGCGGAAAACTGGAGACGACGAATGTCATCCCCGTCATCTTCGTTCCGATGACCGGCAACGGAGTGAAGAGGAAAGAATGATGGGGAGATAGGGAGATGGGGTGACGGGGAGAATAGGACATTAAGCAGTAGGCAGAAGGCAGAAAACAGCAAGCAGATAGCTAATAGCAGAATGGCTGATGGCACACAGGATTATCATGCGGACACGGAATATACAGAACGCAGTCTGATGAGCGTTAAAAGAGATGGAGGATTCGATCGATGGGACGATTGGAGGTACCTGAGAGAGGGTGAAAATCTCCTAACCCTCAGCCTAAACCTCAACCTTAACCTTCTTTCTTGCTATCTCTTCTTTTCCTCCAACCTTCCAACCTTTTTTTAATCTCTTTCTCAAGCCCCTGTTCAGATGGACGGTAGTAAATTCTTCCTTTTAGGTTTTCAGGAAGGTATTCTTCCTCAATGAAGTGGTCCGGGTAATCATGAGGATATTTATATCCCTTCCCATAACCTAACTCCTCCATTAACGAGGTAGGGGCATTTCTGATATGCAGGGGAACGGGCAGGTTCTCCAGTTCTCTGACATCTCTCTGAACACTCTGAAATGCCGTATAAAGGGCATTCGATTTGGGGGCAGTGGCTAAGTAGACGGCAGCTTCAGCGAGCGCTAAATTGCCTTCCGGCAACCCAACGAAGTGGAATGCCTCCATGGCCGAGATGGCAACCTGCAAGGCGTGTGGATCAGCCATTCCCACATCTTCAGAGGCAAACCGGATCATTCGCCGAACAATATAAAGGGGGTCTTCACCAGCTTCTAACATCCTTCCCAGCCAGTAGAGGGCGGCATCGGGATCACTTCCCCTCAGGCTTTTATGCAATGCAGAGATAAGATTGTAATGCTCCTCACCCGATTTATCATAAAGGAAGGCCTTTCTCTGGAGGATTTCTTCCAGATTCTTCTTATGGATATGACGAATCCCCTTGGAATCAGGTGGAGTTGTCAGGACAACCATTTCAAGCGTATTCAGTCCTACCCTTGCATCTCCATTTGCCACCAGGCAGATTCCCTGCAAGACCTCTGGCTCGATCGCCGTCCGGTATTTCCCCAAACCTCTCTCTTTATCTTCGAGACTCCGTTGCAGGATCACCTTGACTTCGCCTTCAGTCAGTGCGTTGAGGGTAAAAACCTTGCTGCGTGAGAGCAGGGGAGAGATCACTTCAAACGAGGGATTTTCTGTCGTGGCACCGATGAGAATGATCGTCCCTTTTTCCACATGGGGAAGAAAGGCATCCTGCTGTGCCTTATTGAACCGATGGATTTCATCCACAAATAGAATGGTTCTCCTCTTCCGATACCTCCATTCTTCATTGGCTTCCTGGACAACTTCCCTGATCTCCTTGACACCGGAGAGGACTGCACTGAAGGCAATGAAGTTCGCCCCGGTCATCGAGGCGATGATCATGGCAAGCGTTGTCTTGCCGGAGCCAGGAGGCCCCCATAAGATCATGGAAGGGAGTTGATCGCTTTCAATAGCCTGCCGAAGGACTTTGCCCGCTCCAAGAAGGTGATCCTGACCAATGAATTCATCGAGAGTCCTCGGTCTCATCCGGTCAGCGAGAGGGGCCTCCCTCTGCAGTAATTCCTTCTCCCCTTGATCAAAAAGTCCGGATTGCTTTTTAGTCACCATAGAACGATCATACGCAACCTAAAGCCTGCCTGCCGGTAGGCAGGGTTGCGGCTACAAATCCGTGGATGGACGCTATAGGGTGTTCTCACGCACTTCCTGAATGACTTGGAGCATCTCTTCATGAATCCATCCGTTTGAGGCGACGATGTTTTGATCATAGATGCTGAAGGGCACCCCCTTAAAATCCGTCACCCTTCCCCCTGCTTCTGTAACGATCAGGCAGCCCGCCGCAACATCCCAGGAATGGATTTTCAATTCCCAATATCCGTCGAAGCGGCCGTTGGCTACGTAACAGAGATCAAGGGCCGCAGAACCCGGTCTGCGGATCGCAATCGTCTTCATCATAAACTCCCGGAAAAATCGAAGGTAAAAATCGGCATGCTCCCGGACATCATAGGGGAAACCCGTTGTGAGAAGGCTCAGGTTCAGATCTCTGGTCCCGGAGACGGAGATTCGGCGCCCATTAAGAAACGCCCCTCTTCCGGCTTCAGCTGAGAAGAACTCATCGAAAAGAGGATCATAGACGACCCCCAGTCTGATCGCTCCTTCAATCTCCAGGGCGATGGAAACACAGAAGAACGGGAACGCGTGAATATAGTTCGTCGTCCCGTCGATCGGGTCAATGATCCACTTAAACGAAGACCCTTTCGCTTTGAAAGCGCTCTCCTCGGTCAGGAGATCATGGTCCGGGAAAGCATCCAGAATGATTTGCTTAATCGCTTTCTCACATAGCCTATCCACGTTACTGACTGGGTTGATTTCGCCCTTGAACTCCACTCTGTGCAGATCACCGAGGTGAAGTTTCTGAATCCGACCCGCTTCCTTGGCGGCGGCAGTGGCCACTTCAAGGTATTTGTTGTAACCGCTTTTCATTTATCTTGTTTGCTCTTCAGTCAACCCTAAAGGGTTGAGTTACAATGGGACAGAGATTTGTAACTCAAGGCTTTAGCCTTGAGTATCGGCTGAGTTGACAATCCTTCTGCCAAAACTATATGATACATCATAATCCAAGTCAACGAGGGACGAGATGAAATTAGAAACAAATGGTAATTGTTTTGTTTGCGGGGAGAATAACCCGAATGGGTTAAGATTGAGTTTTGAGATTGATAAGGAACGACAGACGCTCAAAACCACGTTCGTCGCGAGCCCTACGTTCCAAGGCTGGGACGGTATCGTTCATGGAGGAATCCTCAGCACTCTTCTGGATGAAGCCACGGCGAAATTGGTCTATGAGTTAGGCTACCAAGCCGTCACGGCTTCGCTCGAAATCAAGTTTAAGAAGCCTGCCCCTATTCTCGTACCCTTACGTGTGGACGGAGAGGTCATAGAGGTTGGTAGACGCCTGATCAGGGCGAGGGCGCGCATTACTCAAGAGGATGGGACAATTCTGGCTGTGGGGATATCTACGTTCATGAAACAGAGGACCTCAGCCGTCGATCCTCACTGAGTTTTGCTCCGGTCGTATGTCCATGGACCAAATCAGGATCAAATCCGAATCGGACTACCAGCGGCCGATTTCTCAGCAACTCCTCCATCCATAGGAAGATCTTCGACCTTTCTCCCTTCGAAGAGCAGGATGGCCCTCTGGCAGAGGTCCAAAGCCACAGAGAGATGAGCTGGTACGATGAGAAGGAAAAGCCATTCTCCCCTTCCAACTTTTCCCGCGGTCGTTTCAGGCACCGTGCCCTGATACCCTCTTGAAAGCATGGCCAGATAGACCCGTTCTCCCCGGTGAAAACTTCTCAGGAAAAGCCACCCCACCATGTGGCCAATGACCTTCGAGTGCCAGAGCCACTTTCCACCGAAGCACCTTGAGTCCCTTGCCCTTTTCATCCGATGGATTTCGTCGATGAGAATGAAGCGCGATGCTGATCAGGGTGAGAGTCAAAAGGCCAAACTGAGAAAGGACGAAGGCTGTGAACTTACGCTAACCAGATTCAGTGTAAAGAAGACAATGATCTTCGCTCTGGCGTCGAGGTGACGAATCGGACTTTCAATCCCGCTGTGATGATCTAAGAAGGCATGCTTCATCCACCCGTCCTTCTGTCCAATCCTAACAAGTTCAGCAGATTAAGCCCCAGGATCCTTTTCTGATCCTCTTTTGACAGACCCGAGACTTTCAGCTCTTGGAAATACCTCTGCGGGGAAAGAAGAGGAAAGTCCGTTCCGAAAAGGATCTTCTTGGCTCCTACAATCTCTCTCGCTACCGCATAAATCTTCTTGGAGTAGAGGTATGGAGAGGCGGCCGTATCGTAATAAACATTGGCCATGGCCTTTGCTACCTCCGGCATCAGTTCATAAAAGGGAAGCCCACCGCCCCAGTGGGCCAACACGATGCGAAGGTTCGGAAAGGAGACAACGAGTTCGTAAAAAAGCTCAATGGGAGTTGCTCCCTTTCCCGGGTAGGAATGGCCGACCATTTCATTCACATGAAGGAGTAGGGGAACCCCCTTCTTTTCCATCTGAGCGACAACGGGCTTCATCGAATGGATGTCTTGGGAGGTCATCTCCCGACCGTAGAAAGCTATCTCCCCTACCCCT